>JAAYBR010000105.1 GCA_012730045.1 Candidatus Hydrogenedentota bacterium
GAGCGAAGCGACTGAAGCAACCTCGTTCTCGCCCCGGCTTCGGTTCTCATGACGTCTTATCCGCTCAGAGCATTCAGCGGCGTGTGAGGTGCGCATGCGCCGCCAGCGCGCGGTCCCGGGCGGCGGCATGGTCCACGACCGGGTGCGGCCAAGTTCGGCCAAGTGTCACCCCGGCGGCGCGCAGCGTCTCCGCCGGGGCCTCCCAGGGACGGTAAATCCAGCGGTTCTCAAGCCCCGCCAGCTCCGGCGCCCACCGCCGGACATACGCGCCGTCCGGGTCAAACTTCATCCCCTGGAGGACCGGGTTGAACACGCGGAAGTAGGGGGCGGCGTCGGGGCCGCAGCCCGACGTCCACTGCCAGCCCAGCGTGTTGTTCGCCGCGTCCGCGTCCACCAGCGTGTCGAGGAACCACGCCGCGCCCGTCTGCCACGGGAGCAGCAGGTCCTTCACGAGGAACGAGGCCACAATCATGCGGACCCGGTTGTGCATCCAGCCGGTGCGCCACAGCTCGCGCATGCCCGCATCCACAATCGGGTAGCCGGTGCGGCCGCGCCGCCAGGCTTCGGCGGCGTCCGGGTCGTCGCGCCAGGGAAAGGCCGCGAAGGTCTCCCGCAGGGGGGCGGTCTCGGTGCGCGGGAAGTGGAACAGCATGTGGTGGCCGAAATCGCGCCAGTAGAGCTGGCGGATCCAGGCCTCGGCGGCGGACTCGGCACCCCCGCGCGCGGCGGCGCGCGCCGCCAGTTCATGGACAATGCGCCGCCCGCTGATTTCGCCGAAGTGCAGGTGCGGCGACAGGCGCGAGGTGCCCTCCACACCCGGCAGGTCGCGGGCCGTGGGATATTCGGAAAGGGCACCGTCGGCAAAATCCGCCAACGCTTGCGCCGCCCCCGCTTCGCCGGGGCGCCACGCCTCCCGGAACCCCGCCGCCCAGTCGGGTGTCGGCAGGAGTCCCAGGTCTTCAACGGCGAGGGAGGCGGGCCAGGTGTCCGGCGCGGGGATGCGCGCGGGGGCGGGCAGGGGAGGGGAGGGGGCCTGCGCGGACGCGGATTTCCAGAACGGCGTGAACACCTGGAACGGCCCGCCGGACTTGGTCAGGGTCGTCTCGGGGTCCGCCAGCAGGTTCGGGGCGCAGGCGTGGCACCGGGCACCCAGCGTCTCCAGCGCCTCCCGGACGCGCGCCTCGTCCCGCCGCGCGGACGGTTCCACTTTCCGCTCCCATCCCACGGACCCCGCGCCGGTCCTGCGCGCCAGTTCCTCCAGCACATGGGCCGGATCCCCGCGCCGCAGCACCAGCCGCGACCCGCGCGCGCGCAGAGCCGCGTCCAGGCGCTCCAGCGAATGATGCAGCCACCAGCGGGATGCCGCGCCCGGCGCGCAGGGGGATAGGTCCGCGTCGGGATGGATGAACACCGGAAGCACCGCGCCGCCCGCCCGGCAGGCCTCCGCCAGCGCCGGGTGGTCGTCCAGCCGGAGGTCATTGCGCAGCCACACGATCGCGGGGGAACCCATTTGTCTGACTTCCTTTGGAGAGACCGATAACAAGGGAAGAACATGGGCAGGATGCCCATGCCACCTCAAAGAGCCGGCCGGGAGGTGGCACGGGCTTCCAGCCCGTGTCTTCATCTCACTCGTGACCCGAACATGGGCAGGATGCCCATGCCACTTCAGGAAGACCGTCAGGGAGGTGGCACGGGCTTCCAGCCCGTGTTCTTGTCTTCTTCTAACACCCCGGCCTCAGCCCCGCATTTCCCCGCCGCAATACCTTGCCACCGTGCCGGGGCGGATTTCCCCGTGCTCCGCGATGTCGCCGAGGAAATAGGCCGTGGTGTTCGGGGTCCGGGCCATCGTGTCCCGGTTCACATGCAGGAGCCCCCCGCCCGTGGTGAACCCTTTCTCCCAGGCAAACCCGTCGAGCAGGGGCTGTGGAAAAAAGCCTTCGACACCCAGCGGCGGCTCCTCCGCCGCGCGGCGCAGGATACGCTCCAGATGGTCCCGGAGCCGCGTGCACCGGGTGGGGCCTTCACCCCCGGCACCCGGGATACCCGTCACGAGCACCGGCACACCGTGCGCGGCCATCGCCACCAACGCCCGCTCAAACCCGTCCGCGTCCGCCGGGGCGTCCTCCAGGCACAGCGAGAACCCCGCGCCGTGCCGCCCGACCTTGGCGTGGGAGAACCGCGCCGCCCCCGGGCTGAACCCGGCGCGCACCGCGCCGCCCCAGGAAAACGCGATGAAGTCAGGCTTTCCGCCCTCCTCCCGCGCCGCCGCCTCGAAGAACGCGTGGTTCAGCCGGTGGCGCAGGCGTTCGGCGGCCCGCCAGTCCCAGGGGCTGTCCGGGTCCCACGGATCCACCTCGAAGGCCCGCACCGACGCGCCGACCCGCGCGTCCGGCCGCAGGGCGCGCAGGATGCGCGCCGCCGCGCCGTGGGCCGCCGCGAGATGCCGGCGGATCGTCTCCGGGGCGCGGCGTCCGCGCGCGCGCCCGGGCCACACGCCCTCCGCCTGCGACCGCGTGATCCAGTGCTCCGGCTCCACCACGGGCACCCAGTCGCGGCACAGGGGCGCCAGCGCCTCCAGCGCCGTCCGCGCATAGGCCTCAAACCGTGCCGCCGCCCGCGCGCCCGCCCAGCCGCCCTCCTCCGCGAACCAGCGCGGCGCGGCCACCTCGTGCAGCGCCGCCACGGGCGTCAGACCCAGGTCCCGCATCCCGGCGAAAACTTCCGCGTAATGTGCCAGCGCCGCCGCGTCCACCGTGTCAGGCTCGGGACACACCCGCGCCCACGACAGGCTGACAAAAACAGCGTTCAGCCCCAGCCTCCGCGCCAGGGCGAAATCCGCCCCGTGCCGGTTCCAATGGTCCGCGGCGGTCTCCGAGGTGGACCCGTCCGCGATCCGCTTCGGACGCTGCTCCCACCGCCACCAGTCGCTGTGGAAATCCCCCCCCTCCGTCTGGTGCGCCCCCACCGTCGCGCCGATGAGAAAACCCTCCGGCAGTTTCGGGCCCTCCTGCGGCTCCTGGGTGCGGCGGTGTTTCATGCGTCATTCTCTGCGGCGGCGGGAGACTTGCGGTCGCGCAAGGCATAGAAGGTCCAGCAGAGCAGGATCGGCCCCCAGAAGACAATGATCGGCCACCCTTCGCGAAGGAGAACACCCGACCAGATTGCATGGGCACGTTCGTCAAGCACACCTGACGTAATGCCTTTCTCAACAACCCCGCGGAGGGCCAAGCACTTTTGGGTGACTGCGAGGACTTCAATCAGCGAGAAGACCCCGTAAAAAATGCCCACCTTGGAGAATTTTGGCAGCAACATCCATAGGAGAGGGATCATGCCAGCGAAGGCGGCCTCCGAAGCAAAACGGGCCGTCAACTCTATCCAACTCACATCGAAGTCCGGCGGGTAGCTGATGGTTCCACCTAAGAAGCGATACAAAAGGCGGGCAAGAGAAAACACGCCCACAATTGTGAACCCGGTCCATGAACGATTGTGTCGGTTGAATGATTTTGGCGGGCCTGTCACCTCCGGAGAGGGAGCGTCGTTCTGAGCCAAGGAGACGCGTTGGGAGGTGTCCGACGTCTGTCGGAAGTTCCATGGGAAGAACGGGGCAACGTAGTTCCGAACATACCACACAACCGCGACCACGGTGAAGAAGAACATGAATGCCGCCAAGATCGTGTCTTTCTCCAGACCAAAGCGGCGCATGACATAGACTGCCAGCGGGGAAAGAACGACGATCCCTATGCCCACATAGACCTTGATGAAGTAGCCCCGCCATTCCTTTTCGAGCACTCGAGCCTTCCTTCTCCTGTTTCTTTGCCGGCATCAGGACATCCCGCCGGTCTCCACCGAGCAAGAGCATACCACCCTTTGCTTCGTGTTTGGAAAGACGCGATCAGCCAGGGCATCGCACCAAAGTGCCCCCCGGGAAGGGCCTGCGAGCAACATGACCGTCCCTGTGGTCCGTGACTTGGTTCTTGTTGTCCCGAAGGGACATCCGCCTATAGCCCAGGCCAGGCCGCCGCCCGAAGGGCCAGGCCTGCCCTGGGGAGCAGGCACCCCAAAAAAGGTGCCCTGAAAGGGCAGCCGAAATTCCTGTTTCGAAAGAAGACGGAGCAGATGGAATGCCTTCAGCACGGAACCACGACGTGCAGGTCTTCTTCGTGGCGCAGGCGTCCCGCCTGCCTTGTCTTTGGGCACCCGCCACAATTTCGGCTGCCCTTTCAGGGCATGATCTGCTCTGGCCCGGACAACCCAGGGCAGGCCTGGCCCTTCGGGCGGCGGCCTGGCCTGGGCTATATTCGGCAACGCTTTCAGCGTTGAAGACATCGTGGAAAGGCAATGAACGGACTCCTTCCGGAAAGGACTCACGGATGTTGGTGCGATTGCCCTACCCGATCAGCAAGAAGACTTCTCACGACAATAGCGGAAGTGCGGCATCCGGAGGCCGTGCTATCATGTGCGCGCGGGAGGTGGTCTCCCAGAGGCACGGCACGCTCATGGCCCGGTGCGACACACCCTTGACGCGGATTACCTCCGCGCCGCTTGTTCTCCTGCTGCTTCAGCAGCCGGGGCTGGGGATCCGTTCGGCGAACCGGCTGCTGGACGTGTTTGGGGGGGACCCGGCGCGGTGGCGGCCTTTGGCGGGGTGGCCGATTGCGCGGGTGCTGGCGGCGCATCCGATGCTCACGCCGCACCAGGCGGAGTGGGTCGCACAGATGCCCTGGGCCGAGTGGGCGGCGTGCGAGGAGGGGCTGCGGAAGGCGGAGGCGGACGGGGTGCGCGCCGTGTGCCGGGGGCAGGAGGGGTATCCGGAGGCGTTTGAACCATGCCTCGGCGCGGACGCTCCGCCGCTGCTGTATCACACGGGTGATCTCGCGCTGGCATCTGCGGTGGCCGGGGCCGTGGTGGGCACGCGCTCGCCGAGCCGCACCGGCCTGCGCGCGGCGGGCCGCTGCGCGGCGTCGTTGGTGCGCGGGGGGGCGGTGGTGGTGAGCGGCGCGGCGGCGGGGGTGGACACGGCGGCGCACGAGACGGCTCTTCGCAACGGCGGCCGGTCGGTGGCCCTGTTTCCCCAGGGGCTCCTCACGCTGGCCCCGTGCGACGCGTGGCGGGAGGCGGTGGCGGAGGGACGCCTGCTGCTGCTGAGCGAGTGCCCCCCCCACACGGGATGGCAGACCCATGCGGCCGTCGCGCGAAACCGCCTCATCGCCGCGCTGGCGCGGGTGGTCTGCGTGGTGGAGCCGCGCAAGATGGGCGGCAGCATCCAGACGGCGCGCCACGCGGCGGCGCAGGGCCGGGCCGTGTTCGGCGCGGGCCACACGCGGCTGCCCCAGGCCGTGCGGTCGCTGTTCCGTCCCCTGCCGGAAGACGATGCGGCATTGGACGCCGCGCTGGGCGCGGAACTGGAGAAACCGGTTGTTCCGTCCGCCGCCGGCGCGGGGGACAAACTTTTTTAACGCCAAGGCGCCAAGACGCAAAGGGAGGGACGCGCTCCCCGCTTCCGTCACCCCCGCGCAGGCGGGGGTCCATGCCTTCAATACGCGGCGCAACCCATAGCCACAAGATGGGTTCCCGCTTTCGCGGGAATGACGGACAAGGGACGGAAACCGAAGCGCGCTCTGACACGGTCTTCACACAGACCCAAAGCAACGGACAAGGAACCCGAAAATGACCCTCCTCCCCATAATGATCCTCCTTGCGCAGGGCGCCGTCACTTTGACGAACCCCGACTTTGCGGCCGGGCTGGAGGGGTGGCAGGTGCCCGCCGCCGAGGGGGTGACCGTGGAGGCGGTTCGGGACCAGGAGCGTCCGGCGGTCCGGGTGGCTGTCGCCGATCCGGCCCCCAAGGGCTGGTGGATCGTGTCGCAGGCGTTTCCGGTCACCCCCGGCGATGCGGCGCTCGGTGAGGCGGACGCGCGCCCGGTGGCGGTGCGCGACGGCGCGGGGGCCTATCTGACCATCGAGTATCTGGGGGCGGACGGCAAACGGGTGTCCGTGGAGCAGACGGAGATGCCCCCCGCCGACGGGCTGACCACGCGGCTGCGGGTGCTCTCCATCGCTCCGGAGGGCGCGGCCACGGGGAAGTTTTGCCTGGTCTTCAACGGTTTCGGCGAGGCCTTCTTCTCCAAGGCGGCCCTCAGCGTGAGCCCGCCGCCGCCGCCCCCGGCGAATGACGGGCCCGTGACGGTGCGCGTGACGGACCAGACGGCCTGCGCGTCGCTCATAGGCTTCGGCGCGGAGGACGACGGGTGGTTCTACAACGCGGACAACCGCGCCAAAGGGGTGACGGAGGAGGACTGCCGGCTGCACGATGAACGCGTCGCCTGGATGGAGCCGGACTGGGTGCGCATGTTCTTCTGGTACCCCGACTGGAACCCGTCGGGGGACTGGGAAACCTTCGACTTCGAGACGGACAACCTGCGCAGCCACCACCGCGCGCTGGACCTGTACCAACGGCTGGGCGCTCAGGTGAACGTGGTCGGCGTGGAGTGGGGCGTGAAGGACCCCTTCGGCGACCCGGCGAAACTCGCCCATGCCGTCGGCGCGCTCATGGAGCACCTCATCAGGGACCGGGGCTACACCTGCGTGCGCTCGTGGACCCTCACCAACGAGCCCAACGGCCACTTCATTCACTCCGGGTACGACTTCGCGCGGTTCCGCGACATCCATCTCGCCGTGCGCGCGGAGTTTCAGCGGCGCGGCCTGGACGTCTCCGTTGTCGGCTCCGACGACACGGGGGGCTTCGCGTTCTTCTCCCGCTGCGTGAACGACCCCGGTTACTTCGGCGCGGCGGACTACTTCGTGTCCCACCGCTACCTCCAGCATTCCAGCCGCCGCATGATGTCCGTCTTCCTCGACGAGCGCCTCGCACTGCTGCGGGAGAAGGCGCCGGAGAAGCCCTTCGTCGTGGGCGAGTTCGGGTTTCAGGACAAGCGGTCGGGCACGCTGGAAAACCCGCTCATGGAGGAGTACGACTACGCCCTGTGGACCGCGGCCTTCGTCATCGAGGGGCTGAACAAGGGCGTGGCCGGGTTCTCCGTCTGGTGCCTCTGCGAGATGTACTACCCCGGCAATGGGTTCATGAACTACGGCCTGTGGAACTTCAAGGACGACGGCTTCCGCACGCGGCCCGTCTACCACGCGTGGGCGCCCTTCAGCCGCCTCACCCGCCGGGGCGACGCCGTGCGCCGCTGCGAGGCCTCGCCCGCCGGGCGCGTCACCGCCGCCCACGCCGGGGACACGCTCTTCTGGGTCAACGAGTCCGATGTTCCCGCCGAGGTGATCATTGAAGGCGCGTCGCCCAAGACCGTCCGCATTATGACCGAGGACACCCTGGCGGGCGACCGCGACTGCGGCAGCGAAGCGCCCCTGGAAAACAACCGCTTCACCGCACCCCCGCGCAGTTTCGGCTACGCGCGCTGAGGGAGAGAAAGCACCTGCCCGGTGTTCGGCTGCGAAACAGCATGCCACCCCCCGAAAGGGTCAGGTGTCCGCGCGCGTCCCTGTTTCCGCCACCCATGCCTCGTGGAGGGCCAGAAGTTCCCGGACGGTTTCCGGGTGGTCGGCGGCGAGGTTGCGGGACTCGGACGGGTCGTCCGCCAGATTGGCGAGGAAGAGGGCGTCGTTTTTGGTCAGCGATTTGGGGTTGACGATGTCCACGGGGTTGCCGATGAGTTTCCAGTCGCCGCGGCGCACGGCCCACTGGGCCTTGGCACCGGTGCCGGTCTGCCAGTGAAGCGCGTCGTGGGGCGTGGGCGCGGCGGGGTCCTGCAGCACGGGCACGAGGCTGCGCCCGTCGAGGGGCACGCCAGGCGGGTCCACGCCGCAGAGTTCGGCGAGCGTGGGCAGCCAGTCGCAGCCGTGGCCGGTCTGGCCGCGCACGGCGCCCTCGGGCAGGCGGCCGGGCCAGCTGATGATGGCGGGCACGCGGATGCCGCCCTCGAAAAAACTGAATTTCGCCCCGCGGTACGGCCCCGCGTTGCCGCCGCCAAAATGCGCCCGCTCCTCCACGGAGTGGCCGTTGTCAGACTGGAAGACGACGATGGTGTCCTGTGTCAGGCCCAGCTCGGCGACCTTGTCCAGGAGCCGGCCGATCCGCGCGTCGAGGGTGGACACAAAGGCGGCGTAGAGGTCGCGTGGATAGGGCACGCCGTCCTTCCGGTACTTCTCCAGCCATTCCGGGTCGCCCTGGTAGGGGTAGTGCGGCGTGTTCATGGCGAAGTACAGGAAGAACGGCGCGTCGCGGTGCGCCTCCAGGAACCCGGACGCCTCCTCGACCATCAGGTCGGGGAAGAAGCGCCCGTTAAGAAAAACCTCCTGGCCGTTGCGGTACAGGTCGTGGCGGTTGGGGCCCTGCCAGTAGAAGAAGTGCGAGTAGTTGTCTATGCAGCCGACCATGTGGCCGAAGGAGTGGTCGAAGCCCTGGCCGTTGGGCATGGTCTCCGGCGTGTGGCCCAGATGCCACTTGCCGACGTGCGCCGTGGCGTAGCCCGCCGCGCGGAACATCTCGGCCATCGTCACCTCGCCCGGCGGCAGCCCGTCCTTCTCGCCCACGTTGCCCGGCACGCCCGCCCGCAGGGGGAAGCGCCCCGTGAGCAGGCCCGCCCGCGACGGCGAGCATACGGACGACGGCGCGTAGAACTGCGTGAAGCGGACGCCGCGCGCGGCCAGCGCGTCGAGGTTCGGCGTGGCGAGGTCCTTCGCACCGTAGCACCCGGCGTCAATGCAGCCCTGGTCGTCCGTGTAGATGACGATCACGTTGGGCCGTCGCGGCGCGTCAGCGGCCCGCGCCGCCAGACCGGCCGCGCACACCGCCCCCGCGGCGGCAAGAAACCCCCTTCGGGTCATGCTGGGACGGCTGGAATTCCTGGGCATGGCGTGTCCTCCCGCGGCTGCGCCGCCGCGTTGGAGGCAGGGTAACACAAGCCCGGCGGCGCGCGCATGGGTGTGAAAGGGAAGGCGCGGACCGACACGGACCCCGCCATGGAGGGACACGGACAGGATGGACGACATGGACTGGATGGACGGCATGGACAATGTGGAAGACTGCACGGGCTCGGCGAAACCACCCGCCGGACTTGCGTCCATCCAGTCCATGTCGTCCATCCTGTCCATATCGTTCACGCAGCCTGTGGGGTTGGCTCGCCGGCTTGGCGCCTCCGCCGGGACGGTATATACTTGCGCCAACATTGGTCGAGGAGCGGAACCATGGACTTTCTGGCCACCTGGCTGGCGGTGCAGTTTCTCAGCGGACGTGTCTTTTTCTTTGGCTTGCTCGCGGCCGCCGTGGCGGTTTGCGTGTTTCATCTGATGGCCCGGCCTCGGGTCCGTTCCTGGCTGGGCATCGCCGCAGGCCTGTCCGCCCTGCTGGTCGCGTTCTCGGCGACGCCGCTTCCTTTGTGGGCCCATGGGTTCTGGTTTGTCGCCCTCGCCGCAACGCTCCTCCTGCGGCGTCCCCCGCGGCGACGGGGCATCACGCTGGCGGTGTTCTGCCTGCTGTCTGCGGGCCTGGCCGCATGGGAACTCCCGCGACAGTTCATACGACCGTTCCCGCTCGCCGCCGATGAAACGTTCCATGTGATCGGGGACTCACTGAGCATGGGGGCGGACACACCGGACGGCGACTGGCCCAACCTTCTGGGCGGGGCGCTGGGAATCCCCATTGTCCGCCACGCCCACGCGGGCGCGACGGTGGGCACCGCGCTTTCCTACGCCGATGAGATCCCGGAGGACCAGAAGGCCGCCGTGTTGGTCGAGCTGGGCGGCAACAACCTGCTGGGCGGCAAGGGCGATTTCGCGCGGGAGCTGGACGAGATGCTCGGCAGGCTCCGCCGGAGCGGGCGCCGCGTGGTCATGGTCGAGCTGCCGCTGCCGCCGTTGTACAACGCCTACGGCACCGCCCAGCGGCGGCTTGCCCGCCGCCACGGCGTGACGCTGATCCCCAAGCGGGTGCTTGCGGGGGTTTTCGCCGCGCCCGGCGCCACAACCGACGGCCTGCACCTCTCCGATGAGGGGCATCGCGCGCTGGCTGCCGCACTGGCAGAGTGCTTCACCGTTGCCCCTTCCGCTTCCTAGTCCTTCATTTCCCGCCTCTCTTCCGCCCAAGGTGGAAAAACTGCGTTTTGCTTTACTCCGGCGGCGGAATCGCGTACAATGGGGCAACACTAACGAACGGTAGGTATAACGATGGAACAGACACCGCTCGAATCGGGGAACGAGGCCGAGGCCCGGCTGCTGGAAAGCGCCCTGAAAATCTTTTCGGAAAAGGGCTATGAGGGCACCAGCATCCGGGAAATCATTGAGGGGGCCGGGGTGACGCGCCCGGTGCTTTATTACTATTTTCAGAACAAGGAGGACCTGTTCCGCCGCCTCGTCGAGCCCCTCTTCAATGAGTTCATCACGGGGCTGGACCAGGTGCCCGACCTGTACGCCGACTGTCTGGGCCGCCTGAAGGCGGTCATGCGGATGACCTTCGACTATTCCGAGCAGTATCCCCTGACCATCCGGCTGGTGTTTCAGATGTACTTTTCGCCGCCGCAGTGCGGCCCGAAACTGGACAAGTCGGCCTTCCGCCGGAAACGGTTCCAGGTGGTCGAGCGGATTGTGCGCGAGGGGCTGGAGCAGGGGGACCTCGCCGGGGGCGACGCGCAGAGCCTCGCGCTGGTGTTTGTGGGGGTGATGGACACGTACATCATGGCCAAGGGCCAGATGCCGGGCATCCGCCTGACCACGGAGCTGGCCGAGGGGCTGGTGGACCTCTTCTACTACGGCGCGTGCTTCAAGGACATCCCCATGACCGCGCTGGTGAGCCCGTTCCGGTACGTCTGAGCGGAGGGCTCAGACGTAGACGTCCCGCGCGCCGGCCTTCACCTTCTCCACCATGGTGGACGCCTTCTCCCGGAGGTTGGGCGGCATTTCCCCTAGGGCCTGCGCGATGCAGGCCTCGCCCGCGGCGCGGGTTTCCGGGCTGCCGTAGTGGACCAGGAACTCCATGAAGGTGCTCAGGGCGTTCACGCCGCAGTAGCTCTTGATGAGCCCCGGCTTCGCCAGGTCCATGAAGTCGGCGCCCGTGCGGCCCATGCGGTAGCACCCGGTGCAGAAGGACGGGATGTAGCCCAGCTCCGCCACGTCGCGGATCACCTCGTCCACCGGACGGTGGTCGCCGAGGGAGAACTGGCTGGCGTCGAACTTCTCCTCCTCGCAGTAGCCGCCGGGGTTCGTGCGGCTGCCCGCGGAGATCTGGGACACGCCGAGGGCGAGGGTCTCGCGCCGCATTTCGGGGGTCTCGCGGGTGCTCATGATCATGCCGGTGTAGGGCACGGCGAGGCGCAGGATGGCGACCAGCTTGCGGAAGTCGTCGTCGCTGACGGGGTGGGGCGGGTTGTAGGACATGTCGGCGCCGACGGCGGGCTCGATGCGGGGCACGCTGATGGTGTGGCATCCGACGCCGAAGCGCTTTTCCAGGTGCGCGATGTGCTGCATGAGGGCCATGGCCTCGAAGCGCCAGTCGTACAGGCCGAACAGGACGCCCATGCCGATGTCGTCAATGCCGGCCTCCATGGCGCGGCCGGGCGCGGAGACGCGCCAGTCGTAGTCGCTCTTGCGGCCCGACACGTGCACCTGGGCGTAGGTGGGCCGGTGGTAGGTTTCCTGGAAGAGCTGGTAGGTGCCGATCTTTTTGGCGTGGAGGGCTTTGAACTCCTCCACCGTGAGCGGCGCGAGGTTCACGTTGACCCGGCGCACCTCGCCGTTGCCGTGCTTGACGGAGTAGATGGTGTCTATGCACTTGAAGATGTAGTCCAGCCCGTCCTCCTCGGGGTAGGACTCGCCGGCCACCAGCAGGATGCGCTTCTGGCCCTGGTCAATGATGTTCCGGGTCTCCTGCGCCACCTCCTCCTGCGTGAGCGCCCGGCGGGTCACCGCCGGGTTGTCGCTGCGGAAGGCGCAGTACTTGCACACGTTCTTGCAGAGGTTGGACACGTAGAGGGGGGCGAACATGACGATGCGCCGCCCGTAAATCTCCTCCTTCACCTTCCGGGCCGCCGCGAAGAGCCGCTCCAGCAGCTCCGGATCCGTCACGGTGGTTAGGCAGCCGACCTCCTCCTCATTGAGCCCCTTCATCTCCAGCGCCTTGTCCAGCACCTCGCCGACCCGCGCGGGATCGGGCTCCCCGGCGGCGATGGCCGCCTCAATGCGCGCGACATCCAGGGGGACGGTCTCCGAAAACACACCCATGGCGATGAATCCTTAGAGTAATGCGGGCGGGGAAACATGACGAGCCAACCCCGGGCGCGATTGGACCTCGATTATAGCAACATTCGCCTGAGAGGAATCATTCCGGGCAAGTTCAGCCGCTGCGGGGACTTCCGGAGCGCCCCCCCGCCGGGAATACAGGCACCGGCGCGGCGTGTCTCTGGGGCAGAGGAAATGACCATGAACACCCCGGCCAAATGGATGCTCGCAGCGGCGGTCTTGATGTCCGTCGCGGGGTGGGGCGCGTCCCAGGAGAACGGCATGCGACCCTTGACCCCTGAGGAGGAGCACGTCATCGTGCAAAAGGGGACCGAGCGCCCCTTCACCGGGAAATATTACCGCCACACCGAGGCGGGCACCTACACCTGCCGGCGCTGTGGCGCGCCGTTGTACCTGTCCCAGAGCAAATTCGACGCGGGCTGCGGCTGGCCGAGTTTTGACGACGAGATCCCCGGCGCGGTGACGCGAAAGCCCGACGAGGACGGCATGCGCACGGAGATCCTGTGCGCGAAATGCGGCGGGCACCTCGGTCATGTGTTCCTGGGCGAGAATTTTACCCCCAAGAACACTCGGCACTGTGTGAACTCGGTATCCCTCGACTTCGTGCCGCAGGGCGCGGATCAGGCCGCGCCGCAGGCAGTTCCGCAGCCTGTGGTCGCGGGCCCCCAGCGCGCGATTTTCGCCGGTGGGTGTTTCTGGGGCGTGGAGTACTATTTCCAGAACGCTCCGGGCGTGATTTCAACCCGCGTGGGATACATCGGCGGCGGCAAGCCCAACCCCACCTACGAGGAGGTGTGCAACCACGGCACCGGCCATGCCGAGGCGCTGGAGGTGGTGTTTGACCCGGCCAAGACCACTTTCGAGGCCCTCGCGCGGCTCTTCTTCGAGATACACGATCCCACCCAGGTCAACCGCCAGGGGCCCGACATCGGCGACCAGTACCGGTCCGTCGTGTTCTACCTCGACGATGCCCAGCGGCAGACCGCCGAGCACCTGATCGGCCTGCTGCGCGAAAAGGGCTTCAACGTGGCCACGCAGGTCGTCCCCGCCGGGGAGTTCTGGCCCGCCGAGGACTACCACCAGCAGTACTACCAGAAAAAGGGGTCCACCCCCTACTGCCACGTCCGCGTCAAGCGCTTCTGACCCCGCCTTTCCGGGTTCCGCATGTTCGGCGTCTCCACGGTGAATCCCCTCCGATGGGCCCGCCCCGCCGCCGGTGTGCTATGATATTTTGATGCGAACCCGGTCTTGAGGACGCCCCCGATCCGGCACGGTGCCGCGCGCGGGGGCGTGTTTTTCATGGAGTGCCGTTGCCGTGATGGATGAGGTGAGAAAACCCCGGCTGACCGAGGTGGTGGCGATGAAGTCCCTGCTGGACGAGGCCGCCGCCGCGGGTCAGGTGCTGCCCCGGCAGCTCCCGGAACTGTACGAGAACGTGCGCGATTTCCACGTCCACGCCGACGACAGCGGCGTGGGCGGCCTGGTGGCGCTGCACATTGACATGGTGGACCTGGCGGAGGTGCGGTCGCTGGCGGTGCGCCCGGACCTGCGGGGGCGCGGCATCGGCCGGCGGCTGGTGGAGGCGGTGCTCGCGGAGGCGTCTGACCTGCACATCACGCGGGTCTACGCCTTCACCCGGATGCCGGAGTTCTTCAAGAGCCTCGGCTTTGCCGTGGTGGACCGGGCCGAGCTGCCGTACAAGGTGTACAAGGATTGCCAGCGCTGCCCGCTGTATCCCAACTGTGACGAAATCGCCGTGGCGCGGCGGCTTGACGCCCCCGAAGCCGCGCAGGGAATGGAGGTAATGCCATCATGAACACATGCACGGGAACGCTCGGTTTTCTGGGGTTTGGCAACATGGGCCTCGCCATTGCGGCGGGTCTGCTGGACCGCAAGGTCTATCCGGCGAAACGCATCCTGGTGTTTGACCCCGAATCGGCCCGGCAGGCGGCGGCGCGGGAAATGGGCCTGCGGGTGGTGGAGACGCCGCGGGAGCTGGCGGCGGCGGCGGACACGCTGATGTTCGCCGTGAAGCCCCAGGTGTGGCGCGCGGCGGCGGAGTCTCTCGCCTCGGCGCTCCGGGGGGACGCGCTCGTCCTCTCCATCATGGCGGGCGTGCCCATTGCGGCGCTGCGCGCGGCCCTGGGCGGGAAGGCCAAGGTCATCCGCATCATGCCCAACACCCCGGCGATGGTGCGGGCGGGCGCTGCGGGCATCGCCCCGGGCCCCGGATGCGGCGAGGCCGACGCAGACCTTGCGCGGACGGTTTTCGAGGCCGTGGGCGTCGCGGAAATTGTGAAGGAAAAGGACCTGGACGCCATCACCGCCCTCAGCGGGAGCGGGCCGGCGTATTTCTTTCTGCTGGTGGAGTGCCTGACGAAGGCGGCGGTGGCCGAGGGGCTGGACGAGGCGGTGGCGGCGCGGCTGGCCGCGCAGACGGCGCTCGGCGCGGGGCGGCTGCTTGCGGAGTCGGGCGAGCCGGCCTCCGTGCTCCGGGAACGGGTCACCTCCAAAGGCGGCACCACCTTCGCCGCCCTGGAGACTTTCCGCGCCCGCAACTTCGAGGAGACCGTGCTGGCGGCGGTGCAGGCTGCCGCGGCGCGTTCAAGGGAACTCGGGAAATAGCGCCTGTCCGCCGTCGGGGACGGGTGCAGCCGGGTGCGGCGGCGCCGCAACCGGGAAAGGAGCGGCCATGGGACGGTTTGCACTGGCGGTTCTTCTGGTGTCGGGCTGCTGCGCCGCCTTCGGCGCGGGGGCACCCCTCTCCGGGGTCTATCTGCACCCCGTGGAGTACGCGGACGCGCCGGGGTCCGCGGAGGAGCGGGCGGCCCTGGTGGACGCCGCGCTGGACAAGGTGGCCGCCTGCGGGTTCACCACCCTCATCCCCTACGCCAACACCTCGGCGGGGCGGGACTTTTGGCCTTCCGGGGCGCCGGAAACCTCGGCGGGGGGGGACTGGGACGCGCTGGGGGTGCTGGCGGAGAAGGCGCGGGCGCGGGGGCTCCGGGTCATGCCCGGCTTCTGCCTGCTGATATCGGGGCATGAGGAGCCGCGCGGGATTCTTACGGCGCACCCCGAGTGGGCGCTGCGCGCCGCCGACGGCAAACCGCAGGGATACATTTCCCCCGCCAACCCCGCGGCGCGCGCGTGGGTGGTGGCCCACCTGCGGAGCATGGTGGAGCACATCCGGCCGGACGGGGTCATGCTGGACTACCTGCGCTATCCGAGCCAGGGGAACATCCGCCTGGACCCGGAGGGGGAAAAAATGTTTGACAGCCAGGCGCCGGAGGGGGAGACGCCCGCAGCGCGCAAGGCCCGGTTCCAGCAGTTCAAGGAGGACGCGATCACGGCCCTCATGACCGAGCTGAACGCCATGCTCCGCGAGACCGTCCCCGGCATCCGCACCGGCCTCTACACCTGGGGCGCCAGCGTGGCGTCCGGAAGCCCCGTCGGCCAGTGCTGGCCGCGCTGGGTGCGTGCGGGCATGCTGGACGTGCTGAACGTCTCGGGCTACTGCTACACGGAAAACTACGGCGAGAAGTACATGGAGGTCTTTGAGACGCGCCTGCGCGACGCGGCGGCGCTGGCCCGCGAGGCGGGCGGCAAGGTCGAGCTGACCTTCGCCCTCGGCGTGGTCACCAGCCACGGCGGGGTGAAGAAGCCGGAGGAGATCGGGGAGTACCTTGCCGTCGCACGGAAGGCGGGGTATGACGGCGTGGCGGCCTTTGCCTGGCGGACCATGGAGAAGTACACCGACGACGCCGCGCGCGCTGGGTGGTTCAAGCTGTCCCCCGCGCCCGGGGACACGGGCAAATGACCCGGATTTCCCTTCTCTTCCTGGGGGCCGCGTCTGCGGCGGTCCTGGCCTGCGCGGGCTGCGCCCGTGATGACCCCGGGTACGAGTATCTGGATAACGGCGTCATCCGCGTGGGAATCTCCAAGACTTGGGGCGGGGCCGTCGGTTATCTGGCCGAGAGCGGGCGTCCCGAAAGGAACTACATCAACCGTCACGACAGCGGCCGGCTGGTGCAGTACTCCTATTACGGGCTGCCCCGGTCCAACGACGGCGTGTATCCCGACTGGCCGTGGAACCCCGTGGCGGGGGGCGACGGGCACGGCAACCCCTCGCGTATCCTGAGCGTCAGCAACGACGGCACGACCATTGTGGTGCGGACCAATCCCCTGGATTGGTCCGGTGACGGACGGCGGACAGGGACGGTCTTCGAGACCCGCTACACCCTGGAGGGGCGCTCGGTCCGGATACAGAACACGCTGTACAACGACGCCCAGGACCACCACTCCGGGGGACCGGGCTTTGACCAGGAAATCCCGGCGCTCTATGTGACCACGGACCTCGAAACGCTCACCTACTACGGCGGCGACGCGCCGTTCACCGGCGGGGACCTTTCGCGGGCCGAGCCGGGGCCGCCCCCCGCGGGCATGCGGCTCCAGGCCACGGAATGCTGGGTGGCCTACGTCAACGCGGCCGGGTTCGGCGTGGGGGTGTGCGTGCCCGGCGTCACCCTGATCGGAAACGCCTTCCGGTCCGGGGAGCAGGGCGTGGCGGAGGATGACGCCGCCGACACCAACTACTTCGCCTTCTGCGGCAGGTTCAACATCACGCCGCACCTGGTCCGCACGGACACCGCCTATCTGGTGCTGGGAACGCTGGACGACATCCGCGGCCTGGCGGCGGAAAGGCGCGGGGAGACGGCCCCCGTCCTTGGGAGGGTGGTTGCTAAAGACGATGCGCCCCCCTGGAAGAATCCCCTCTGGCGGGACGGGCCGGTCCAGGGGGAGAGCGTGGTGTTTGTTGAAAGAGAGGCCGGGCTTCCCCCCGCCGCCGACCTCCTGTTCAGGCCGGAGTCCCCGGTCGAGCTCTGGAGTCCCACGACCGGGGAGGTGTTTGAGGAGGGGCGTGACTTCACGGTGGACTCCCGCAGGCGCCGGCTGGTGTGGGTGGAGGGGTCCCGCGTGCCCCACACCCCTTTGGGAACGGTGTTTCCCCCGCGCGGGCAGGGGGCGCTGCCCCACCGCAACGGCCGGAACGACCTCTACTGCGCCGCCTGGCGCCCTTTTCATGACATGCAGTTGGCCGTCTCCTATGCGCACACCGGCGACTGCTGGGAAGACCTCACGGAGTATGTTCCCACCGTGGCGGATGAAACGCTGCCCCGGACTCTGGGACGGCTGCGCGCCGGGGCGGCCGTGCATGTTGTGGTGCTCGGCGACAGCATCTCGGTGGGCGCCGACGCGTCGGGGTGGTGGGGCGACCTCCCGCCTTTTCAGCCGCCGTACACCGAACTGGTCGCCGACGCCCTGCGGACGGCCTACGGGGCCGACGTCCGGCTCACCAACCTGTCCGTCGGAGGCACCACCGCCGCCTGGGGCGTGGAGCAGTCCGCGGGCGTGGCGGCGCTGGCCCCCGACCTGGTGATGGTGGCCTTCGGCATGAACGACCAGGCGGCCGGGGTGCCCGCCGGGGAGTACGGGGAGTATCTGCGCCGCATCCTGGACAGTGTCTCCGCCGCAAGCCCCGAAACGGAGTTCATCGTGGTCGCGTCCATGCCCTCCAGTCCGGAATGGGAAAACACCTCCCTGCGTCGCTTTGAGGCCTACGCCCGGGAAGTGCGGGCGCTCCAGGGGGCGGGCCGCGCGGCGGCCGACCTGACCACCATCTGGACGGCGCTGCTCACCCGGAAACCCTTTTTCGCCCTCACCGGAAACGGGGTGAACCACCCGAACGACTTCGGCCACCGCATCCAGGCGCAGGCGGTTCTTGAACTGCTCGGAGCGTTTGGCACCCCGTAGCGTCCATGGTTTAGGCGGTCTGTGAAAAGGAGGTGTGTCCATGATTCTGTGCGGAGTCCTTCTCGGCGCCGTGGCCCTGCTGACCACCGGCCAGACACCGGCCGGCGAAGCGCCCCCATCCGTTGAATCCGCCGCGCCGGGGGTGTGGAAAGTCTCCTGGGGAACCCCGGAGACGCACACCCCCGTGAGCGTCCTCGCACCTGTCCCGAGAACGGCGGCCCTCGGGGCGCTGCCGGAGGCCGCGGAACCGCCGCTGCCGCCGGAGGCGTTCCGGTTCCGCACCAACGCGCGGGGACTTGTCATCGAGATTCCGATGACCCCCTCAGAGCAGATTTTCGGCCTCGGCCTGCACCCCACCCTTTTCAACTGCACCGACACGCGCAAGGAGATGGTCGTCAACGACCACCAGGAGGACGGGGACGGATCGTCCCACGCGCCCGCGCCGTTCTATGTGTCCACGCGGGGCTACGGGGTTTTTGTGGACACGGCGCGGTATGCACGGTTCTACTGCGGCAACCTGGCCCCCGTGGCGGAGAACGCCGCCGCGCCGGACGGCGGACCGGTGGACACCACGGAGGACCTCTACCGCCACCGCGCCCTGTCGGCCAAGACCATGACCGTCGAGGTGCCCGTGGCGAAGGGCGTGGACGTGTATCTCTTCGCCGGACCGGACATGAAGACGGCGGTTCAGCGCTACAACCTGTTCTCCGGCGGCGGATGCCTGCCGCCACTGTGGGGGCTCGGCGTCTACTACCGCGGCCACACCAAGTTCAGCGCCGCCGAGGTGCTCTCCACGGCGAAGCTGATCCGCGACAGCGGCATGCCCTGCGACGTGTTCGGCCTGGAGCCCGGATGGCACACCCACGCCTACTCCTGCACCTACGTGTGGAGCCCCGAGCGCTGGCCCGACCCGGACGGGTTCATCCGCGAGATGCGCGGCATGGGCTACGAGCTGAACCTGTGGGAGCACGCCTTTGTGCATCCCGACTCGCCCCTGCGCGCGCCGCTGCTGCCGCTGTCCGGCGACTACGAGGTGTGGCAGGGGCTGGTGCCGGACTTCTCCCTGCCCGAGGCGCGCGCCCTGTTCGCCGACTACCACGAGCGCGAGCTGGTGCGGAAGGGGATCACGGGGTTCAAGCTGGACGAGTGCGACAACCAGCCGAACAAGAAGGACCCCTGGTCGTTCCCCGAGCTGTCGAAGTTCCCCTCCGGCATGGACGGCGAGCAGATGCACGGCCTGTTCGGCAGCCTCTACCAGAAGACCCTGGGGGAGGTCTTCGACCGGAACCAGATCCGCACCTACGGCAAGGTGCGGTCGTCCCACGCCCTGGCCGCGCCGCTGCCCTTCGTGCTGTACAGCGACTATTACGACCACGCGGGATTCGTGCGCGCGCTGGCGAACAGCGGATTCTGCGGCCACCTGTGGCAGCCCGAGGTGCGCAACTGCGCCAGCGTGGCCGATCTCCTCCGCCGCACCCAGACCGCCGTTTTCTCCCCGCAGACGGTGATTGACTCGTGGTTCCTCAAGCTGCCGCCGTGGCTCCAGATAGACACGGACAAGAACAACGCCGGGGAGCTGATGCCGGACCACGAGGCGGTCACCGCCCGCGTGCGCGCGCTCCTGGAGATGCGCATGCGCCTCGTGCCGTACCTCTACGGCGCGTTCCTCGACTACCACCGCACCGGCACGCCGCCCTTCCGCGCCGTGGTCATGGATTATCCCGAAGACAAAAACACCCACCAGCTCGACACCGCCTACATGATGGGCCCCTCCCTGCTGGTCGCCCCGCTCTTCGGCGACGCCACCACGCGGAAGCTCTGGCTTCCCAGGGGCGACTGGTTCGACTTCTGGACCGGCGCGCGGTTCGAGGGGGGAAAGGAGCATGACATCATGGCGGACACGGACACCATCCCGGTGTTCGTCAAGGCCGGATCGCTGATCCCGCTGGCGGACCCCGTTTCGCACATCACCCGGGAGACGGTGTTTCAGCTGGAGGTGCGGGCCTACGGCGCGCCGCCCGCCGCCTTTGAACTGCCCGAGGATGACGGGGTTTCCACGCTGCCCGCCGATGGAACCATCAGCACGGTCCGTCTGGACTGGCCCAGGAAGGGGAAGCCCCGCATGATCCGGACAGGGGACGCCCCCGCCCGCCGCTACGAGGTCAGGGAGTGGCTGCGTTTCGACAAGCAGTAATAGCGCGCCGGAACCCCGCGCCTATGGTATCCTTTTCACCGTCCCCCCGCCCGGGGGGGCGAAGCCCCGGCAAACACACACCGCGCGCCCGGCGCGCGAACAAAGGATTTCATCATGTCCAACCGCCCGATCGGCGCCGTCACGTTTGACCTCTGGGACTGCCTGTTTCACGACGACTCGGACGAGCCGAAGCGCGCGGCGGCGGGCCTGCCGCCGAAACCGGTGGCCCGGCGCGACCTGCTCCACCGGCTGCTCTCCAAGCACGCCCACACGGACCGGGTGCTGTCGGACCTGGCCTTCGACGTCTCCGACGCCGCCTTCCGCAAGGTGTGGCACGACCAGCATGTGACGTGGTCCGTCGCCGAGCGGATGCGGGTGCTGCTGGACGGGTTCGGGCGCGCGCTGCCGGACGAAGATTTCGCGGAGCTGGTGGACGCGCTGGAGCGGATGGAGCTGGAATACAGCCCCAATCCCGCCCCCGGCGCGGCGGAAGCCCTGCGCGCGCTCCACGGGAAATACAAACTGGCCATCGTCTCCGACGCCATCTTCACGCCGGGCAAGAACCTCCGCACGCTGCTCGACAGCGCCGGAATGCTCTCCTGCTTCGACTACTTCGTCTTCTCCGACGAAATCGGCCACTCCAAGCCGCACCCCTCGGTCTTTGAGGCGGTGTCGGGGCATTTCGGCGTGACGCTGGACTCGCTGGTCCACATTGGCGACCGGCCGCACAACGACCTCGGCGGCCCGCACGCCGTCGGCGCGCGCGGGGTGCTCCTGACCGTGGTGAAGGACCGCCCGCTGGAGGGGCACGTCCCCGACGCCGTCTGCGCGAACTACGCCGACCTGCCCGCGATCCTGGCGGGGATGGAGTAGGGCTGGGCAGGCTGTCCGCTGATTGCCGGTTAGGCTTTGGCGGAGGATTGAAGCGCTGGCGGGAACGAGGTTGCTTCGCTTCGCTCGCAATGACGCGTTGAAAACCGGTTCACCGCAAGACCGCCGCTTCCCGCGTCATTGCGAGCCGGCCGCCCCGGCCGACGCGGCAATCTCTTGTCGGAACGCCTCCGTTTCGCGGCGGATTGCAGCCCTTCGCCGGCCCGTCAGACGGACGGAAGCAGCACCACGTAGAACAGCACGCCGAAGAAGTGGAAGGTGGTCCCCGCCAGCACGAAGCCGTGCCAGATGGCGTGGTTGTAGGGGATGCGGTCGCAGATGTAGAAGAACACCCCGACCGTGTAGGCCAGCCCGCCCAGGGCCATGAGAATGAGCCCGCCCGTCGGCACGGCGGCGATGACCGGCTTGATGGCCACGAGGGCGGTCCACCCCATGAGCAGGTACATGGCCGTCGAGACCTTGTCCCATTTGCCGACGAAAAATGCCTTGAAGGCGCACCCGACCACGGCCATGCCCCATATGACCCCGAAGAGGCTCCATCCCCACGCGCCGCGCAGGGACACCAGCAGGAAGGGCGTGTAGGTGCCCGCGATGAGCAGGTAGATGGCCGAGTGATCCAGCTTGCGGAAGAATCTCTTGACACTTCCGGCGGGGATGGCATGGTAGAGCGTGGAGCACAGGTACAGGAGGATCATGGAGACGCCAAACACCACGGCGCTCCAAATTTTCCAGGCGTCCCCCGTCCACGCCGCCAGCAGCGTCAGCGCCGTGAGCCCGGCGGCGCTCAAGAGCGCACCGGTTCCGTGTGTGACAGCGTTGGCCACCTCTTCCCGGAAGGAATAATGCTTTTCAGACATGCGCACCAGTCTTTCTAGTAGCGAAACACGGGGGAAGTATACCAAATTCCAGCATCCTTCGGCCCGGGGTCTGCCGGGCGGAGGGTTCATTCCGCGCGCACCTGCCCCGCGCGGGCGGAGGCTACGGAGTGGACGGCGTGGCAGCGGGGGCAGCGGACGCGGGGGTGGGCGTATTCCGGGGGAATTTTCAGTTTTGCGCCGCAGGGGCAGGTGATGAAGAGGAAATGGTTCATCCGGCGGACGAGGTCGCCGGCGTCGCGGGCGCGGGCCACCCGGATTTCCGGGGTGTCGGGCGCCGCCGCCGGGCGCGGCTGCTGGAACACGGCCGCCGCGGCCGCAGGCAGGGGAATGCGGTCGGCCCCGGACGCGGGACGGGCGGCGGGGCGCGCCGCAGGGGCGGCCCCGGACGCGGCGAGCAGGGAGGCGGGCATTTTGGCCCCGCCGCTGTCCAGCCGTCCCCAGGCGTCCGCGTAGGTCTTGTAGGAGACGCCGCCTGCCATGCCCCGGAGAACGGCGATGCGCTTCTCGACCGGCGGGTGGGTGCTGGTGAGCGAGGAGAACGCGGCCCCCTCGGGCGTGAGGGGGTTGATGATGTACATGGGGGCGGTCACCCGGTTCTTGGACTCCAGCGCGGCGTTCCCGGAGATTTCCTCAAGCGCCGAGGCGAGCCCCTCGGGGTAGCGCGTGAGCACGGCGGCCCCGGCGTCGGCGAGGTATTCCCTGCGCCGGGAGCAGGCGAAGTAGATGAGCTGGGCGAGCAGCGGCGCGACAATCATCAGCACGAGGGAAACGAGGAACAGGACGAGCAGGTACGCGCCGCCGCCCTGGGACTTGGAGGAGCGGTAGCGGCGGGTGCCCGACATGCGCAGGCTGTGGGCCGTCATGCGGTAGAAGAGGTCCGTCAGCATGATGATCGTGCCCGCCATGACGCCCATCATGGTCATGTAGAGCACGTCGCGGTGGACGATGTGGCTGATTTCGTGGGCGATGACGCCCTGGAGCTGGTCGCGGTTGAGCCGCGCCAGAAGCCCCGCCGTCACGGCCACGGAGGCGTGCTGCGGGTCGCGCCCGGCGGCGAAGGCGTTCAGCCCCATGTCCTCGATCAGGTAAATCTCCGGCGGTTTCGGCAGCATGGCCGCGATGGACATCTCCTCGACCACGTTGAAGAGCTGCGGGCTGTCGGCCTTGGAGAGCTTTTTCGCGCCGCTGGCGGCCATGAGCATCTGGGCGCCCGCGGTGTAGGCGGTGAGGGCCTGCACGCCCCAAACGCCCAGGGCGACGGCCATGCCGATGAGGCCGCCGGGGGTGAAGGTGAGGCGGAGCGCGCGCGTCCCGTCCAGTGCGACGACCTGGTCGTCCACGGCGGGGTACACGGCGAAGCCGATGGCGTAGCCCACGGCCAGCATGAGCGCCAGCATCACGAGCAACAGGACCACCGACCTGCGCTTGTTCGCCCGGATCAGTTCAAACATGGGCGGTCACTCCCGGCGCGCCGCGGGGTTCAGGAAAAGCTCACCTTGGGGACCTCGCGCTCCGCGGGGACCTCGATCTCGAAGAACTCCGACTTGCCGAAGCCGAACATGCCCGCGACGATGTTGCCGGGGAACATTTCGACCTGGTTGTTGAAGGTCATCACGGCGTCGTTGTAGGCCTGCCGCGAGAAGCCGATGCGGTTCTCCGTGGAGGTCAGCTCCTCCTGCAGGGCGAGGAAGTTCTGGTTCGCCTTGAGATCGGGGTACTGCTCGACCACAACGAAGAAATTGCTCAGAGCCTGGCTCAGGCCGCCCTCGGCCTTGGACTGCGCGCCCACGCCCGACGCCCCGGCGGCGAGGTTGCGCGCGCGGGTCACGCTCTCCAGCGTCTCCCGCTCGTGGTTCATGTAGCCCTTCGCCGTCTCGATCAGGTTCGGGATCAGGTCGTGCCGCCGCTTCAACTGCACGTCAATCTGCGACCACGCGTTCTTCACCGCGTTGCGCAGGCGGATGAGGCCGTTGTACACGCCGATGACCCACAGCGCCAGCACCAGCACAATGCCCCCGACAACCGCCAGTCCGATCAGCATGCTCATGGTGTGCTCTCCCCTTGTTGGGTGTTGCCGGGACCGCCCGCTTTCGGGGTCGCCCCGTCCGTCTCCGCGTCCATCCCGGCGGCGAACACGCCGCCGAGCCATTCCACAACCTTCGCGCCGTCCGTCCGGCCCCGCGCCAGCACCGCCGCCAGCTCGTTCCGGTCAAACCAGACCCCGTGCCCGCGCGGGCACGCGTCCCACACGACCGGCGGCGCGGTGACCGTGGCGCGCTTCTCCATCCACGCGCGGCAGATGGGGCACTTTCTCCGGGCCTCGGCGCAGTCCGGCATCGCCCGTGACTCCGGGGGCGCGTCCAACCCGCCCGTGAGCTGCGACAGGTGTTCCAGCTCCCCGGCGTCGAGCCACACCCCGCCGCAGTCGGCGCAGTGGTCCGCCTCCACCTGGAGGTACTCCACCGAGATCAGCGGGCTCCTGCATGCGGGACAATTCATGCGGCGAAAACTCCCCGTCCGGCGACCCGCGCCGGAACGTGTTCATTCTACACGTTTTCCGGCGGGGCTTCGAGATTTCCGTTCATTCCGCCTTTTGCGCGGGCAGGAGGGCGTCCATTTCCGCCCACACCTTCGCGCGCTCTTCCTCCGTGAGGGCGGCCCCCGCCAGCATGGACCGGATGGTCTCGTCATCCGCCGGGAACCGGGCATAGGTTAGCGCGCCCGTCTTCTTTCCCGTGTCCGCGGCGGGCGGCGCGTAGTACGCCAGCGTGCGTACCCCCTCCGCCTCCCAGCACAGAACGGGCACCTTAATCTCAACGGGGGAGTCCGGGTTCAGCCGGAGCGCCTCGCGGGTGAACCCCGCGCCGTGGCGCGCGACCGCGGCCGCGTAAAAGCGTTTCCGCGCCTCGTCCGGCGGGGCGGGGATGCCCGTCCACATCAGGACATACTCGTACAGTTTCCCGTCCTTGAACCCCAGGTCGGCGGTGCAGGACGTCCCCAGCAGCGGGTCCTTGTCCCAGTGCAGCAGCAGCCCGCCCGGCTGGTCGGGAACGGGCCTCTCCTCCGGTTTCGCCACATCGCTGTACATCGCGTCCGGATGCGCCTTCAGCACATCCGCAAAGGGCGTGCCCGGTGCCAGGGCCGCCAGCATCGCCGCCAGCCCGTCCGCGGGCGCCGTGGCCGCAACGCCCAGCGCCGTCACCAGGGAAGCCGCAAGGCACAACATGATGTGGTGTTTCATAGTGGACAGCTCCGGGAAGCCGCTAGGGTAACAGGCCGGGGCAGGGGATTTCATTTTCCCTGATTGACTTCCCCCGGCGGGCGGCCTTATCGTGGTGTCCACCACAACCGAGAGGATGCACGCCGTGAAAGCCAGACATGCCGTTTCGCGCCGGAGGTTTTTGGGGACAAGTCTCGCCGTGGCCGGGTTTCCGACGATCATCCCGGGGTCGGCGCTGGGGCTGAACGGGGCGGTGGCGGCGTCGGAGCGGGTGGTGCTGGGGTCCATCGGCGTGGGGGACCGGGGCCGGGCGATTCTGGAGGGGGCGCTCCAGTGCAGGGAGGCGCAGGTGGTGGGGGTGTGCGATGTGAAGGCGAACTGCCGCGAGGCGGCGACGGCGCTCATCAACGACTTCTACGGGAACCAGGACTGCTTCGCCGTGAAGGACCATGCGGAACTGCTGGCGAAGCCGGACATTGACGGGGTGATCGTTGCGTAGTGCGACCACTGGCACGTGCTGCACGCCCTCGCGGCGACCCGGCTGGGCAAGGGGGTGTATGTGGAGAAACCCATGGGCTGCACGGTCGCCGAGGACCAGGCGCTGCGCGCGGCGGTCCAGAAACACGGGACCGTGTTCCAGTTCGGCACGCAGCAGCGGTCGGACGGCAAGTTCCACGATGCCTGCTCGCTGGTGCGGATGGGGGCCATCGGCGAGCTGCACACCGTCTATGTGTGGGCGCCGCCGAGCGTGGCGGGCGCGCCGACCCAGGAGGCCCCGGTGCCCGAGACGCTGGACTACGAGCGCTGGCTGGGGCCCGCGCCGTTCAAGCCCTACACGCTGGAACGCGACTCGAACAAGTGGTGGTGGCACATCTCCGACTACGCCCTCGGGTTCATCGCGGGCTGGGGCATCCACCCGGCGGACATCGCCTACTGGGGCGCGGGGGACGCCGTGCGGACGCCGTTCATCGTGGAGGGCGTGGGCCGCTACCCGGTCGGGGAGGTCTGCGACACGGCGACGGACTGGAAGGCCACCTTTTCCTACGACAGCGGGCTGGTCATCGAGTTCCGCGCCGCCCCGGGACCCCGGGACTGGGTGGACCGGTTCCAGGCGCGCCCGGACCACGGAACGGCCTTTGTGGGCTCGGAGGGCTGGATCCAGGTGAACCGGAGCGGCATGACCTGCTTCCCGGAGAGCGTCGCCAAGAAGGACATCAAGGACTCGCCGCTGTTCAAGAGCACGCACCACATGCGCGACTACGTGCACGCGATCCGTGACAAGCGGCAGACCGTCGCGCCGATAGGGGAGGCGGTGCAGTCAGACCTCTTCTGCCAGGTGGCCGACATCGCCCTGCGCGTGGGGAAGCCCCTGCGCTGGGATCCCGCCGCGGAGCGCTTCGAGAACTCCGACGAGGCGAACGCCCGGCTCTCGCGGCCCATGCGCGCGCCCTGGTCGCTCGAGGGCTGACCCCCGCGTCACTCGCCGTACAGCAGCTCCACCGGGAAGCGCAGCACCCAGGTGCGGGCGAGGCCGTTCTGCCGCCGGTCTCCGGCGCACTGCGCCAGCAGCACGCGGCCGTCCACAAACTCCAGGGCGGTGTAGCAGTACCAGCCGTTCGGGTCGGCGGAGAGATTGCGCCGGCCGGTCCAGGACTTCCCGTCGTCCTTTGACAAGGCGACGGTGATGGGGGTGCGCGCCTTGGCCAGCTCGGGCGCGATGCCCTCGTGGTCGTTCCACACCGCCAGCAGATCACCCGTGGCGGGGATGCGCTTGATGCTTGCGGGGGAAAGCGGCGATTTGAGGTCGCCGGGCACGGGGTCGGTCCATTTGGACCCGCCGTCGTCGGACCACGACAGGTACTGGCTTCCCCTGTCCGTGCGGATGAACATCATGAGCCGCCCTTCCTTCAGCTCGACCACCCCCGGCTCCTGAAGCGTGACCCGCTTGTTGTACATCACGGACTCCGAGGGCCGCCACGTCGCGCCGTCGTCGTCGGAAAGAAAGCAGACCATGTGCGCCCGCGCGTCCATGCCCTTCCCCGCCCAGTCATGGCGCGCGGCGGGAATGACGATCCGCCCGCTCTTGAGGCGGACGATCCGGTCGTTGTTGACAACGTAGTAGCTGACCGGGGACTCCACGATGCACAGGGGCTCGCCCCAGGTGGCGCCCTCGTCGGCGGAGACGCGCAGATAGGGACGGCAGTCCTGCTCGGAGTTCTTGCGCAGGTAGAACAGGCCGATGCCGCCGCCGCCCATCCGCAGGAGGGACACGGACATGATGTTCATGCCCCCCTCGTTGGGCAGGACCACCGTGTCCTCGCCGGTCCACGTTTTGCCGCCGTCGGCGGACACGCGGCCCGCCAGGAAGGCCGTGTCATGGTCGCCGCCGCCGCCGGTGAATTTGGTGTACACGAAGAGGATGCGCCCGTCCTTGAGGGGCAGAAAGGCCCCCTCAGAGTTGCGGGGGTTGTCCGGTCCCGGCGGCAGGTCAAGCACCCGCTCCACGCCGGGAAGAAGCTCCCAGTCCAACGCGGGGGCGGCGGGGGCGGCGAGCGCAAGCAGGGCCAGTGCGGAAAGAAGGAAGTGGCGTGCGGTCATGGGGTGTCCTTTCTAAACGGTTGCGCGGACGAAGGCGCGGCAGGGCGCGCCGTCGCCCCCGGCGATGGGCAGGGGCAGCACGACAAACTCACAGGGGCCCGCCGGAACCCCCGCCAGACGCAGCCCCTCCACAACGGGAATGCCCGCGCCGAGGAGGATTTGGTGGGTTGGCCCGGTGTCGCCGTGGGCCCCGACCGAATAGCCGTCCACCCCGACCAGCCGAGCCCCGTCCGCGACCAGCCGCTCCGCGGCGTCCGGGGCGACGGCGACGAAATCTGTGTCGAAGGGGGCGTTCTCCGGCCGCAGGGAGTTTCGCGTCTTGAAGAGCACCCTGCGGGGCAGGGGGGATGCCGGAAGATGTTCGGCCCGCACGGCATCCGCATTCAGAACTTCCACCACCAGCGCCTCCCCGAAAAACAACTCCGGGTCCAGTTCATCCACCCGGAGGCCGTCCGGGCAGAAGTGCCAGGGGGCGTCGAGGTGCGTGCCCAGATGCGTCGAGAGAGTCAGCCGGGTCAGGTTGCACGAGTCCCCGTCCCCAATGGAGGCCACGGGGACGGACTCAAACGCGGGGTCGCCGGGCCAGACGGGCATGCCCGGCGTGAGCTTCATGGAGACATCCATCCACTTCGGCATTGCGTCCCTTTCCAGCAGGCGAACCGGCCATCGGCCCCCTATCCTACGGGTCCGGCGGGCCGGGGTCAACCCGTCCGCCGGGGTCTTATTGTCTGGACAGCAGAGAAAGCCCGTCCAGACGCTTGTTTTGGGGGGGCGTTTTCTTTAGAATGGGGTCGTCAAGCTGTGGAGTAGGGTTTCTATCGTGTCATTATGTCCAAAATGCACTTATGAAAACCCGCCCAGCGCGATTCGGTGTGAGCGGTGCGACACTTGGCTCCTTGCCTCCTCCCAGGGGGCCACGCGACCCGGATTGCCGCCGGACGGGGAACATCTGTACAAGCCCGGAGATGTAATCGCCGGTCGCTATGCGGTTGTGGAGATGATCGGCCGGGGGGGGGTCGGGTGCATCTACAAGGTTCAGGACAACATTCTTGAGGAGACGGTTGTCCTGAAGATACTCCTGCCGAGTTTCGTCAGCGACAAGTCCATGGTGGACCGGTTTCTGAACGAGGCGCGCATCGCGCGCAAGCTGACACACCCCCACATTGTGCGCATCCACGACGTGGGCCGGGTGGAGCAGACGGTTTTCATCTCCATGGAGCTGATCGAGGGCCGGTCGCTGCGCGAGCTGTTGGACCACCTGAAACCCGGGGAGCGCCCCCCGCTGCTGGACGCGCTCCGGATCGTGGACGAGCTCTGCTCGGCGCTGGAATACGCCCACCAGTTCACGGTGCACCGGGACATCAAGCCCGAAAACATCATGCTGAACAAGGGCGGGCGGGTGAAGCTGATGGACTTCGGCATCTCCAAGCTCAAGGGGAGCACGCAGTACACCAGCATTTCGACGGTCATGGGCACCCCGTACTACATGTCCCCGGAGCAGCTTCGGGACAGCCACGACGTGGACCAGCGGGCCGATGTTTTCAGCACGGGCGTGGTGCTGTACGAGCTGCTGACAGGCTACCGCCCGACGGGGATCCCGAAGCCCGCGTCGGAAATGGCCCGGGACGTGCCCCCGCTGATGGACACGATCATCTCGCACTGCGTGGAGCCCGACCGCGACAAGCGCTTCCAGAACGCCACAGAAGTCCGCACGGCGATCCAGCCCGTCCTGCAGGTGCTGCGGGAGGGGAAGGACCCCATGTTTGTGTTTGGCGGGCGGGTGCCCGCACAGGCAGGGTCCCCCGCCGGGCCCGCCCCGTCCCACGGGCCGATGCAGACACCCCCGTCGCTCTCCGCCGGGCCCCAGCACACGCCCCCACGGCCGGCCGGGGTGTCCGGGCCGCAGCATACGCCCCCGCAGCCGGCGACGATGCCCGCGTCCCATCTGCCCTCGCCCGCGCCGGGCGCGCCGAACGGCGGGGCAAAGCGCGATTCCAAGGAACGGGCGCCCGCGGCAAATGGAAAGAACAAGCCGGACAGCATGCCGCAGCTCGACCCGGCCCTGCGCGAGGTCGCGCTGGCGTCTTTCGACAGCCCCTCCATCCGGATGAGCAAGCCCAAGAAGAAGCGCCGCGAGAAGGCGGGCCCCGGGAAGATCATGCTGGCCGGGTGCATGGTGGTGGCGGCCCTGCTCATGACGTATTGGAGCGGGGAATACGTCGTGGCGCGTTTCAATGAGATACGGAAGCCGGCGCAGCCCAAGGTGGCCGTGCGGGTCAACCCCGCAGAGGCCATGCTTGACCGAAAAGACCCGCCCATGCAGGTGCTGGAGGCGGCCCTCGCCTTCGAGCGGGAGCATCACACGCCGGAAAGCGGCGAGATGCTGGCGCGGGCGCGGGCCTATTTCATCGAGGACGCGACACGCCGCCTTAACACGGTCCCCTTTTCGGCGAAGGCCATGAACGCCGTTTCGGCGGAGGTCGCGCAAGTCTCCCTTATGGACACGCATCCGGACACCCAGAACCTCCGGAACCATGTGGACGGCGAGCTTTCCTGCCACAAGTTCATGCTGAAAAGCGCGGAGGAGGGGAAAAGCGCCGTGTTCATCCTGAACAACTCCCGCATCCCCGAATCCGAGCAGACCGTTTCGGAGGGCGACCTGCTTCAGGGGCGCTTCCTGGTGAAGAAGGTCGGCCCCCGTCACGTCACGCTGGAGGACACCCTGGTGAAGTCCCCGTCCGGCACGCCGCGCGCGCTCATCGCGCGGCTCATGGCCCCCGTGGAGTAGCGCCTCAGCGCAGCAGCATCCAGGCCGTCACCGCCCCCCCCAGCGCGATGCGGTACCACGCGAAGGGCACGAAGTTCCGGCGGCGGATGTAGGCCATGAAGGCGGCCACCACCGCGTAGGCGGAGACAAACGACACCGCCGACCCCGTGAACAGCAGCCCCCATTCCCGCGCGGAGAAGGCCAGGCCGTTCTCCATCAATTTGAGGCCGGCCGCGCCGGTCATGGTGGGCAGGGCCAGAAAGAACGAGAACTCCGCCGCCGCCGGCCGCCCCACCCCCAGCAGCATGGCGCCGATGATGGTGGCCGCGGACCGTGACGTGCCCGGGATCATGGCCAGGCATTGAAAGAACCCGATGAGCAGGGCGGTGCGGAAGCCGAGCAGGGCCGGGTCCGTGTGGCGGACGGGTATGCTCCGCCGCTCGATCACCAGCAGCACCACGCCGCCGGCAACGAGCGAGGCGGCCACCGTGGGCGGGTTGAAGAGCCGCGCCTCGATGAAGTCATCCAGCAGGAACCCAATCACGGCCGCGGGCAGGAAGGCCGTGAGCACCCGCGCCCACAGGCCGAAAATGGCGCGCGTGTCCGCCTCCGCGCCGAAGGGCCACAACCTCTTCCAGAAATAGAGGACCACGGCAAGGATCGCCGGAAGCTGGATCATCACCATGAACGCGTCCGCAAAGCCGGGCTTCCCCTCCAGACGAAGCAGATCCTCGACCAGGATCATGTGGCCGGTGCTGCTGACGGGAAGGAACTCCGTCACACCCTCGACGAGTCCCAGAATTGCCGCGAAAACATACTGCATGCCGACACCGTCTCCCGTGGTCCATGCGCCCCCCCTCATGCGCCCCCCGAAGTCTATCAGATTCCCCCATCGGGCGGCGGAGTGGAGATGCGCGCGGCCCGTGCGGCGGTGATATGATGGGGGCATGAGCTTGCCGGACTCCCAAAACCGCGCCGTCCGCACCGATTCCGCGCTTTCGCCCGGCGCGCGCGCGGCGCTGTCGTGCGGGGCTGCGGCGGGGATGTTCCTGCTGTTCAGCCTCGCCTACTGGCCCCTGCGGCTGAACGCGCCGCCGCTGGGCGCGTTGCGCCCCTTCCGGCCCGGGGCGGAGGCCGGTCTCTTTGGCCTGGGCGGCCCCGGAGTCTACCTGCTGACGGGACTTGCCGCCTTCGCGGTGACCGCCGCGCTGACCCCCCTCTTCCGGCGCATGGCGCTGCGGATCGGCATGCTGGACGCCCCGTCGGAGGCCCGCAAGGTCCACCGCGACCCCGTGCCCTATCTCGGGGGGCTCGCCCTCTACGGCGGATTCCTCGCGTGGGTGCTGGCGGTGCAGGCCCTCGCGCCGTGCTATGCGCACCCCTCCTTCCACACCCTGGCCACCGTGGGCGCCGGGGTCGTGCTGCTGGGCGCCGCCGACGACGCCGTCGGCCTGCCCGCATGGTTCAAACTGGCGGTGGAACTTGCGCTGGGCGCCGCGCTGTATTTCTTCGGTTTCGGCGTGCGCGAGCTGATGGACCCGCTGGGCGGCATGGTGCATATCGGCTGGTTTGCCGTGGCGGTGGCGGCGCTGTGGGTGGCGGGCCTGATGAACGCTGTGAACTTCGTGGACGGCCTGGACGGCCTCGCCGCCGGGGTGACGGCCCTCTGCGCGCTGTCGCTGCTGGCTGTGGGCCTGCGCAACGACCAGGTCCTGTCCGTGATGCTCATGTCCGGCCTGCTGGGCATGGCCGCCGCCTTCCTGCTGTTCAACTTTCACCCGGCGAGCATCTTCATGGGCGACGCCGGGGCGCTGTTCCTGGGGCTGGTGATCGGTGCGGCCACGCTGATCGAGGAGCAGAAGGGCGCGGCGGTGATCGCCCTGGCGGCGCCCATGACCGCGCTCGCCGTGCCGCTGGCCGACACGGCCCTCAGTTTCGCGCGGCGGCTGGCCCGCGCGCGCCGGGGCGGCTTCTTCGAGCCGGACCGGGCCCACCTGCACCACCGTCTGCTTGCCCTCGGACTGGGCCACCGGGGTGCCGTGCTGGTATTGTATGCCGTGACCGCCGCCATGGGGCCCCTGGCCTGGGTGGTGGACGGCATGTCGCCCGCGCGCCGCTATCCGCTGCTAGCGCTGCCGGTCGGCGTGCTGACGCTGTCGGTGCTGGCCCTGAGGCGGGCCGAAGGGCGGCGGCGGAACGCGGAAGGAAAACGGGATGACGCGGGAGACAACGGCAACGCGGGGGCTTGACGCGCCCGGTCTCGGATTCCGCCTCGGCGTGCTGGACTGCGCCGCGGCCGCGGGCGCGGTGTTTCTGCCCATGTTCCTGCGGTATGGGGGCGCGCCGCCCTCCGAACATCTCATGACCTCGCAGGCGTGGTTTCCCGTGCTGCTGGCCTGCCGGCTCGCGGCGGCGCAGGCCTTCGGCCTCTACGATCTCCGGCGCAGGCTCCAGGCGGCGGACCATGTGTTCGGCGGAATGGCGGCGGCCTGTTTCGGCGTGCTGCCGGGCTATCTGGTCATCGCCCTGGTCCAGCTGTATTACCTGCCCCTCGCGCAGTTCTCCCGCGCCGTCGTGCTGGGGGACCTTCTGCTCATGGCCCTGTGGTTCGGGGCGTCGCGCGCGGCGGCGCTGGGCCTGCTGCGCCGCGGGGGATACCGGCTGCGCATCGCCACCGCCGGGACCGGCGCGGACCGCGCCGCGCTGGCCGACGAGTTGAAGCGGCATGCCCCCGCGCTGGCGGCCCCCGCAGGCGCCTGGGAGCCGGGCAGGGACGGGGTCTTCGCCGAATGGCTGGCGCGCGAGACGCCGGATGTCGTGCTGTTGGAGACGGGCGGTCTCGAGGACCGGCACATCACCGAGGTGATCACCGCGTGCGACGCGGCGGGGGTGGAGGTGTGGGTGTGCCCCGGCCTGCGGCTGGCCCTGTTCGGCGCGGCGGACGTGTTCAGCCTGGGCGGCATCCCGCTGGTCCGGCTGAACGGCGCCGGGGCGCGCCCCTGGCAGCGGGCCGTGAAGCGGTGGATGGACCTGGCCGGGGCGGCGGCGGGCCTGGTGCTGCTGTCGCCGCTGCTGGCGCTGGCCGCGCTGGCGGTGCGGCTCGAATCGGGCGGGCCGGTGCTGTTTGTCCAAGAGCGCCTGGGTCTGGGCTGCGCGCCCTTCCGGCTGGTGAAGTTCCGCAGCATGCGCACCGATGCCGAGGCGGCCTCGGGCCCCGTGCTGGCGGAGGCGGACGACCCGCGCGTGACCCCGGTCGGGCGGTGGCTGCGCCGCACCCGGGTGGACGAGCTGCCGCAGTTGTGGAACGTGCTGCGGGGCGAGATGAGCCTTGTGGGGCCGCGGCCGGAGCGGCCGGAGTTCGCCGGGGAATTCCTGAAAGAGGAACCCCTCTACCGGCACCGCTTCGTGGTCAAGCCCGGTCTGACGGGCCTCGCGCAGATACACGGCCGCTATGACACGGACTACCGGCAGAAGCTCCGCTACGACCTGATCTACATAGGCGGCATGTCCCTGGGCGCCGACCTGCGGCTCCTCGCCGCCACCCTCCGCAGCGTGCTCACGGCGCGGGGGGCGCGCTGATGGCCGGACCGGAGACCTCCGCCCGGCCGCTCCTGCGGCTGGGGATGCTCTGGTCCGCCGAGGCCGTCCAGAAAGCCCTCTCGTTCCTGCTCTTTGTCGCGCTGTCGCGCGGGCTGACGGTACCGGAGAACGGACTCTACGGGCTCTACCTGTCCCTGTTCCCCCTGTTCGCCGTGGTGATGAACTGGGGGGTGTCGGACATTCTGACCCGCGAGACGGCCTGCGCGCCGGAGCGGTCGCGGCGGCTCCTCGCGGCGGGCCTTTTCGGGCAGACCGCCGTCGCCCTGCCGGTGCTGCTGCTGGCGGCGGGCGCATGGGCGCTGCTGCGCGGGGACCGGGCCACGGCGGCGCTCGTGACCGCCTTGGCGGTGCTGCCGCTGTCCTGGGGCCGCTCTTCTTTGGGCGTTTTCACGGGGCACGAACATTTCGGCGCGGTGGCGCTGGGGCAGGTGCTCCTGCGCGCGCTGGCCGTCGGCGCGACCCTGGCGATGCTCTGGGCCGGGGCGGGCGTGCCTGCGCTGGTGGGCGTGCTGGGCCCCGTGCATCTGCTGTGGGCGGGCGGGATGACCGTCTGCGCCTGGCGGTGGTTTGGCGGGGAGGACCGCGCGCCCTCTGCGGCGGACACGCGCTGGCTCCTGCGCGAGGGTGCGCCGGTGATGGCGGGCGGCTTCGCCGCCACGGCCTATTTCGCCGTGGACCTGCTGGTGCTCGGCCTCTTCTTGGACGGCGACGCCCTCGGGCGCTATGCCCTCGGCATGCGCTTCCTGTTCATGCTCATGCCCCTGACGGAGGCCGTGGGCGGCGTGGTGTTCCCCGGACTCAGCCGCGCCGCGCGCGAGGACGCCGCGGCGTCCGCCCGGGCGTTGGAGGATGCCTGGCGGCTTGCCGTGGAGGTGGGCCTGCCGCTGGCCGCGGGCGCGCTGCTGCTTGCGGAGCCCCTCACCGTTTTTCTCGGCGGCGACCAGTATGCGGGCGCGGGGTTCACCCTTTCCGGGCTCACCGTGGCCGCCGCCCTCTTTCTGCCCGCGCTGGTCGGGCAGGCCCAGCTTCGTGCCCGGGGCATGCAGGCCCTGGCCGCCGTCCTCTTTGCCGGAGCGGCGATCCTCAAGACCGCCGGGGCGTTTCTGCTGTCCCCCGCCTTCGGCGGCAACGGTCTGGTCTGGCTCAACATCGCCCTTGGCGCGGGTCTGGCCGCGGTCCTTTTCGCCGCCTCCGCGCGCGGACTCGGCGTGTCCGTCCGGCGCATGGCCCTCGGCGCCCTGCCCGCCGCAGGCGCGACCCTCCTCATGGCCGCCGTGGTGTTTTCCCTCCGCGGGTTCCCCGTGCTGTTTCCCGTGTGCACTGGCGCCGTCGTGTACGGCGCCGCGGTGCTGCCCTTCCACAGGCACCGGAACTGAGCAGGCGCGGACAGACACGGACCCGGCACGGACGGACACGGACAAAGCACCGGAAAGACGCATGCCCTGTCCATATTGTCCATAGTGTCCATGCAGCCCATTGCATGCCCGTCCCCCAGATGAAAACCAGTCAAACCAGCGGCTAGAATGGCACCAGACGCCCCACGGGCACGAACCAAGGAGGAACGGAACATGGCCAAGGTGCTGCTGCCGCTGGCGGACGGGTGCGAGGAGCTGGAGGCGGTGAC
>JAAYBR010000106.1 GCA_012730045.1 Candidatus Hydrogenedentota bacterium
CGCGCGGAAGAACCTAAGAGGCCAAGCTGGAGCTTGGCGATCCCAGGGGGCGCGTGGTTTGGGCGATGGAGGGAGCCGGAGCCGGGGCGGGACGAGATTGCCGCAGTCGCTTCGCTCCTTCGCAATGACGTGTGCGTTTCCGTCATTGCGAACGAAGGGAAGCAATCGCTTGCAGGCAGGGCGTTGGCGGAAGGTATGGAGGGAACGAGATTGCCGCGCTGCGCTCGCAGTGACGGGGGGAGTCGTGGCGGAAACGAGATTGCCGCGCTGCGCGTGGTCCGGGTGCTGGGCGTCTGATTTCCTACGGGGCAGGCCGAAGGGTGACTTCCCTCACGCCCGTCTTTTCCGCCCCGGGAACGGACACCGTGCCGGCGCCCCCCCATTTTCCGCCGGAGGCCTCCTCCTCCAGGACCCAGCCGTCCGGAAGGTGGAATTCCGAGGCGGGCGCCGGGGTCTTCTCCTCGGTCCACTGAACGTGCATTGCCCCCCCGGGCTCCGCCATCCGAACCGCCACCGGAAACCCGCCCACCCGCAGGGGGGAGGGGCGGTTCAGGGAGGGCAGATACGCCGTCTTCTCCATGCCCCGATGGTATTCCCAGTAGAACTCCCCGCAGGTGTTTGCGGCCAGCAGGCCCGTCATGAGCGCGGCCGCGTCGGCACACCGGTCGTTCCCGTAGAAGGCGCCCCATTCCCCCACCAGCAGGGGCATTCCCATCCGATGCGCCTCGGCGGCGCGGTTACGCATCATGATCTCCAGCCGCGCCCGGCTCGGGGCGTGGGCAAGGGGGGTGTCCAGCACGATGTCGTAGAAGTGGGGCATGTACGCCTGGAAGGGATCCCGCATGCCCTGGTCGTCCGTGAGGGGCTCCAGGGCGGACACCGCGCCGACATTGGCGACCACGCACGGCTCCAGGAAGAAGATGCCCGTGGGATGGACCTCCCGGACCGCCCGGCGCACGCGCTGGTACATGGGCAGCAGGTGTTCCCGCTCGAAGGCCTGCATGGCCGGGGTCACGGCGGCCAGGAACCGCTCATAGCGGACCGGGTCTTCAGCAAGCTCCAATAACCAGGAGGGGTAGGGGTCTTCTTTCAAGCTCTCGAAGAAGGCCAGAGGATTCCGCGGCAGGTCCGCGCCGCGCAGAATGTCCGGCAGCGCCATCCACACCGCCCACCCGACCCGCCGGATGTCGGACCCGATGAACGGCTCGTTGAGCATGTCAAAGCCGATGACCGCCGGCTCGTCCCGGTAGCGCGCGGCCACATGCCGCCACGCGAGGGCGAACCGGTCCTGAATGCCCACCCCGTCGGGGCCGGGGGCGTTCTGCCAGAAGTGGTCAAAGGCCCGGTGAATCTTCGGACTGACGAAGTAGGCCGTGCTCCACACACCTCCCACGGTGCGGTGGGGGAGGCCATCGTCCAGGGTGGCCCAGGCGGGCATGCCGTTGCCGCCGGGAATGGCGGGGCCGTAGAGGTCCTGGTGCATGTCCAAAATCACATGCAGGCCCGCTTCGCGCGCCCACGCGATCCGCTCGTCCACTCCGCGCAGGTATTCCTCGTCGTATTCGCCCGGCGCGGGCTCCACGGCGGACCAGAAGATCATGTAGCGGACGGCGGTCATGCCCCACGAACGGAGGCGCTGGAAGTCTTCGGGGGTCTGCCAGGAAAGGTGCCGGTTCTTGGGCGACTTGGAGCCCACATTCATGCCGCGCAGGTATACGGTGCGCCCCTCCGGATCCACCAGACGGTCCCCGTCCACGGACACCGCCGGAGAGGAGGGGAAAGCCGCCCCGCACAGGGTCGCGGCAAAAAACACGATCACCAGGAACCGGGAGGATGGCAAGATGCGGTCTCCTTCACACAGGGTAGGACCGCGCAAAACGCCGCTTTGTTACACCCCCGCCGGCCTACATGCGCTCCGGGGCGGTGATGCCGAGGAGGTGCAGGGCGTTCGTGAGCGTCTGGAGCGTGGCCCGGCAGACGGCCAGGCGGGAGCGCAGCGCCGCGGGCGTGTCCGCCTTGAGCACGGGGCAGTCCCGGTAGAAGGACGAAAAGAGATGCGTCAGGTCCAGGGCATACCCGGCGACAGGGGCCACGGCGCGCTGCTGGAGGCAGTCGCGGACCACCTGCGGGAACTCCATGAGCTTGCCCACCACGGCCCACTCGGCGTCGTGGGCCGCCTCGAAGCCGTCCGCGTCAAAGCGGCCACCCGACTCCGCTCCCGCCTTGCGCAGGATGGAGTTGATCCGCGCGCAGCAGTACTGCACATAGGGGCCCGTGTCCCCCTGGAAGGAGAGGGCGGCCTCCAGGTCGAAGGTGACGTTCTTGCCCGGTTTCACGCGGAGCACGGCGAAACGGATGGCGGCCACGGCGACCGTCTCCGCGATGGCGTCCTGCTCCTCCGGGGACAGCTCGGCGCACTGCTCCGCCACGCGCTCCCGCGCCAGCGCGGACGCCTGGTCCAGGAACTGCGAGAGCAGCACCACCTTGCCCTGACGGGTGGACATCTTGCCGTCCTTGAGGAGGATGTAGGAGTAATACACCGCCTCGGGGGGGGTGTGTCCGGCGGCCTGGAGAATCATGGCGAGCTGCTGGGCATAGAGCTTGTGGTCCTCGCCCAGCACCATGAGATTGACGTCCGCGCCCTTTTCCTCCTTGTCCAGCGAATAGGCCAGGTCCCGGTAGCCGTACATGGAGCTGCCGTTGGCGCGCCGGAGGACGAAATAGCGGCCCTCCTCCTGGGCATGCCCGAGGGGGGCAAGGTCCACGACCAGCCGCTGCTCCTCATCCGTGAACAGGGCCCCCTTCGCGCGGAGCGCCTCCTCGATTTGGGCGAGGCGCGGGTCGTTCACATACGCCGACTCCCGGTCAAAAATGTCGTAGGTCGCGCCGACCCGGTGGAGGACCGCCAACTGCCCCTGGAGGCAGAGGTCGGTCACCTGGCGGAACCGCGCCTGCGCCCGGGGGTCGCCCTCCTCCATGTCCGAAAGCAGCGCGTAGCCCTTTTCGGCGAACGCGGGGTCCGATTCGGCCCGGGCGTTCGCCCGGACATAGGCGTCCAGAATGCCGTCAAAGTCCAGCCCCTTAATCTCGTCCGCAATCATGACCAGCAGGCCGATCTGCCGGCCCATGTCGTTGACGTAGTAGTGCACCTCCACATCGTTCCCCTCGAAGCGGAGGAGCCGCGCCAGACTGTCGCCGATCATGGCGCAGCGGCCGCGCCCGACATGGGGGCTCGCGTTGGGGTTGATGCTCGTGTGCTCGATGAGCACCCGGCGCCCGGCGCCGGTGTTCCCGCTGCCGTAGCGGTCCCCGTTCTCCAGCACTTCCGCCACCACGCCCGCGCCCACCCGCGACCGGTCCAGCCGCAGGTTAAGGTAGGGCCCCGCCGCCGCCGCAGACGTGACCTCCGGGCCGAACACGACCTTTTCCGCAGCCTCCCGGGCCAGCGCGGCGGGATTGCCGCCCAGGCGCTTGGCCGCCAGGAACAGGGGAACCGCCACGTCGCCCACCTCCCGGTTGGGCGGGGAAGCGGGGACGACGTCGCCGGGCTGCAGGGCGGGATAGGCGGCAAGCACCGCATCGGTGATGGAGGAAAACAGGCTCACGGGACACTTCCTTTCATGGGAGGCGGCGGGCCGCCGGCAGGCTCAGAGGCTGACCAGAACGGACACGCTGCCCCCTTCGGTTTCGGCCATGCGGGCGCCCTCGCCGGGCTGGTCCGCGAAGAGAATCTCCCGCGCGAGCACCGTCTCGGAGATGGTCCCCTCAAACCGGCGGAGCACTTCGGCGAGTTCCGGCGTCTGCGGGCTCAACTCCAGCGTGATCCGCGCGTCGTAGGCTACATTCATCTCCTTGCGCATGTCCTGGACCACGCGCACGAAATCGCGCACCCAGCCCTCGTGCCGGAGTTCCTCGGTGATTTCCGTGGACAGCACCACCACCATCGCGGCGCCCTGGGCGGCGGAGAAGCCCTCCCGGGGCTGAAGCCGCACCTCGACATCATCCGGGCCGAGCTCCACCGCCTGCCCGTCGAGGGAAAGCGTGATGCGGCCCGTGTCGCGCATCTGCGCGAAGAACGCGGCGCCGGACCCTGCGGAGAGAAGCTGGCCGATCTTCTTCACATTGGGGCCATGCTTGGGTCCCAGCACCTTGAAATTCGGCTTGACCAGGTAGGTCACATACTCGTCGGGGTTCTCCGCGAAGGCCAGCTCCTTGATGTTCAGCTCCTCCAGGATCAAGTCCCGGTGGGTCTCAACGGCATGGCGGCGCGACGCGTCGGAGAGCACGATCTCGCAGCGCCCGAGGGGCTGCCGCACCTTGAGGTTGGCCGTCCGGCGGGCGTTCAGCCCGAGCGTGACCGCCTCGCGGGTGAGCGCCATGTCCGTGATCATCTCCCAGTCAATGCCCTCCGCGCTCGCGCGGGGGAAGTCCGACATGTGAACGCTCTCCGGCGCCCCGGGCAGGGGCGCGGCCAGGTTGCGCCACGTCGCCTCGGCGTAGAACGGCGTGAAGGGGGCCATAAGCTGGGCGAACTTCACCAGGCACTCGTAGAGGGTCCAGTAGGCGTCCGTCTTGTCCGCGCTCCACGCACCCGCCCAGAAACGCGAACGGCTCCGCCGCACATACCAGTTGGACAGGCCGTCCAGGAACGACGAGAGCGCGCGGGCGGCGGGGTAGGTCTCGTACTGGTCCAGCGCGGAGCGCACCTCGAGCACCGTGCGCGCCAGCTCGTTGAGAATCCACTGGTCCAGTTCGCAGCGTTCGGCGGCGGGACGGAACGCGGGTCGGTCCGCCGGAGCGGCGGGGGGGGCGATTGCCGCCGGATCACAGCCGAGGGCGGCCAGGAATTCGGCGGGAGCGTCGGACGGCGAGAAGCCGTCGAGGTTCGCGTAGATCACGAAGAAGGAGTAGACATTGTGCCAGCGGATGAGCATTTCCCGCTGGGCCTCCTCCACGTTGCGCTCCGTCATGCGGATGCCCGTGGTCGGCGGGTTCTTGGAGATCAGGCTCCATCGCAGGGCGTCGGCGCTGTACTGGTCGAACAGCTCATTCGGATCCTTGTAGTTCTTCAGGCGTTTGGACAGTTTCAGGCCGTCCTCGCCGTGGACCAGTCCCAGGCAGATGCAGTTCTTGTAGGGGTGCGGCCAGGGCGTCCGGTCCCCGCCGAAGATCAGCGTGCTGATGGCGAGCATGGCGTAGAACCACCCGCGCGTCTGGTCCAGCCCCTCGCTGATGAAGTCCGCCGGGAAATGGCCGGCGAGCAGGGCCTCCGATCCGGGAACGTGAGGATAGCCCCACTGCGCGAAGGGCATGGACCCCGCGTCGTACCATACGTCAATCACCTCGGTGACGCGCCGCATGCGCGCCGAGGGGTCCTTCGGGCTCTGGTAGGTGACCGCGTCAATGTAGGGCTTGTGGACGCGCAGGTCGTCGCGCAGCGCCGGGTCGGCCTGTTTCGCCGACTCCCAGACGTCCACCCCCGCGACCCCCGGCTTGGCGAGCAATTCCGCATACGACGCGACGCATTCCATGTGGCCGGTCTTCTCGCAGACCCAGATCGGCAGGGGGGTGCCCCAGAACCGCTCCCGGGACAGCGCCCAGTCCACGTTGTTCTCCAGGAAGTTCCCGAAACGGCCGTCCCGGATGTGGCCCGGCTGCCAGTTGATCTGGGCGTTGTTTGCCAGGAACCGGTCGCGGAACTCCGAGGTGCGGATGAACCAGCTCTTGCGCGCGTACTGGATGAGCGGGTCATTTTCCGCGCGCGGGCAGAAGGGATAGGAGTGGCGGTACTGCTCGTGCTTCAGGAGCAGCCCCCGCTCCTTGAGCACCCGGGTGATGCTCTTGTCCGCCTCCTTGCAGAAGCGGCCCGCAATCAGGGACCCGTCAAAGGGGTCGGTGTCGGTCACCCGCTCATCGAAGGTCCCGTCCGGGCGGACAAAACACAGGAAGCCGATGCCCTGCTCGCGGCAGACCCGGTAGTCGTCCTCGCCGAAGGCCGGGGCCATGTGCACGATCCCGGTTCCCGTTTCCAGGTCCACGAAATCCCCGGCGATGACCTCCCAGTACCGGACGGCTTCGCGGCCCGTTGCCGGGTCTTTCGGCAGGTCATAGGCAAACAGGGGCTCGTATTTCAGGCCCAGCAGGGCGCTTCCGGGGAAGACCTTCTCGGGGACGGCGTCATCGCCGAAGTACTTGGCGGCGAGGGCTTTCGCCATAATGAAGCACCCGCCGGTCTCCGGGTCGCGCACGAGGCAATACTCGATGTCGGTTCCCACGCAGGCGGCGCAGTTGCTGGACAGGGTCCACGGGGTGGTCGTCCATACGAGCAGGCTGGTTTCCTCCGGCACACCCAGGCGGGCGGCCGATTCCGGGGTCAGCGGCAGACGCACCGTGATGGCGGGATCGTCCACATCGCGGTAGCCCTCGCCGACCTCGCCCGCGGACAGGGCCGTGCCGCCCTGGGCCCACCACCAGACCACCTTGTGGCCCTGGTAGAGGAGCCCCCGGTCGAAGAGCTGCTTGAGGGACCACCAGACGCTCTCCACATAGGACTGGTGGAAGGTGACGTAGGCCTCGTCCAGGTTGACCCAGAACCCGATCCGGTCGGTCAGGTTCTCCCACTCCTTCTGGTACCTGAAAACGGACTCCACGCAGGCGCGGTTAAACTTCTCGACGCCGTAGTCCTCGATGGCGGCCTTGCCGCCGTCCATGATCCCCAGCTCCTTGCACACCTCGATCTCCACGGGCAGCCCGTGGGTGTCCCAGCCGGCCTTCCGCTCGCAATACCGGCCATCCATCGTCTTGTACCGGGGAAAGATGTCCTTGATGGTCCGCGTCAGGCAGTGCCCGGGATGCGGCATGCCGTTCGCGGTGGGGGGGCCTTCATAGAAGACGAACGGCTTCCCATTCCTGCGGCGCGCCAGGCTTTTCGCATAAATGTCGCCGTCCTTCCAAAACCGGGAAATGTCCCTTTCGGAACCGGCAAACGAGAAATCCGGCGGGACCGGGTCGAAGACGGGTCTGCTCATTGTGCAACCTTCCTGGAAAACGCCGTCCGGATGTTCCAGCACCACGGGTCAAGAAAGGGGGGACGGCCGCCAAGGCAGTTTCCGGACACGCGGCGGCACCGTGTTCCGACTGCCCGAAGAAGGTGTATTTTCGCGGTTTTTCCCTCCTTTTTTCAAGTTTGCAAGAAACTACAAATAATGCAAGAAAGTGTGGTAGACTCCGCGAACAGTCTGCTTTCAGTGTCTGGCTGCGGAGTGGGCGCGTTGCGGTGCCCAGTTGGCCGCGCCGGACTGGGCTTGTAAACCGGTAGTAATTGTCAAGGGAAAGGAACGGTCAAAATGCGGAGGTTGGGAAATGTCTTCTTGGGCGGTGCGCGCGTTGCCGCCGTCATCGGCGCGGTGCTCATGGTGTCGTCGCAGGCATGGGCCGAACTCACCCAGGTGGAGATCGGCGGGGAGCTGCGCATCCGGGGCCGCTACTACATGAACACCTTTGCGCCGCGCGGGGAGCGCATCCCCGCCGCCGCGCTCGGATGGCGCCCGATCGGCTCGCAGCTGGCCACTTCCATTTTCAAGTGGGACAGCGACGGCCCCGACTGGTCCCGGTATGAGCATGCGCTCCTGCTCAACGTGAAGGCGGACTTCTCGGACAACGTCAGCGCCTTTGTGGAGTTCTACGATTTCTCCATCTGGGGCGAGGACACGCGCTCCAACTATCTCACCGGGGCCGACGCCCGGGGGGATTCCACGGACGACGTCATGCTCAACCAGGGGTATGTGGAGATCCGGCAACTGTTCGACGCCCCTCTCAGGCTCCGTATCGGACGGCAGGCGATAAAGTTTGGGAAGGGCTTCCTCGTTTCCGACATGCTCACCCCCTCCCAGTTCTCCTCCCACGACGCGGTTCGCCTCACTTGGACGCCGGCGGACGATGTGAGCGTTGACTTTTTCGCCTCCAAAATGGCGGACCGGTACCAGACGGAGCAGGACGGCGACACGGACTTCTACGGCGTGTACGGCACCTACAACGGATGGGAGCCCCTGTCCATGTCCGCCTACTGGTATTTCCTGCGCGACGCCAGCCACGTGGAAACCACGAACCTGACCCAGATCGGGGAATGGTTTGAGGACCTGCGCGGGATGGACGACTACGGCGCCACGCGCCTGCACACCCTGGGAACCCACCTGTTCGGCAAGTCCGGCGGCTTCGACTACAGCCTCGAACTGGCCTACCAGTTCGGAGACGCGGAGCACCTGGGCGCCACCTTCCTGCCCGTGGGCGGCCTCTACGGCGACCAGGACGCGGACTACGGCAACTGGGGCGCCGAGCTCAACGTCGGATACACCTTCAAGGACGTGAAATGGGCGCCCCGTCCCTACGTCATGGGCGTCTATTTCCAGGGACACGACGAGCGCGACATCTCCTTCGGGGAGTGGCTCAACCCGTTCTACCGGCCGGATGCGAGCACCTCGTTCAACCGCCTCTTCTCGGACCTGAACTACATGCCCACCATCAACGACAACGGCTGGCTGTCCAACGTCGCCCAGATACAGCTTGGCGTGGAACTCCAGGCGACCGAAAAGGTGCGCCTCCACGCGCATGTCGCCAAAGACTGGGCCGTCGCGGCGTTTGATCCGCCCGTCTCATGGAAAATCGGGGACACCTATGTGCCCGTCGCGCCGATGCTCAGTTTCTGGACCGAGGACGGCAGCGACGACCTGGGCTGGGAAGTGGCCGCCTGGATCCGCTACCAGTATTCTGCGGACCTGTGGTTCCTCTTCTACGGCAACTACCTCCTCGCGGGCGACGGCCTGACCCGGGGCGCCTTCTCCCAGTTCAACGGGACGGAAATCACCGCCGGTACCGACGACACCAACGCCGGTTATGTTTTCTGGATGGCCGTCCTTAAGTTCTAGTTCCCCGACTCCCCCGACCCTCCTCCGGGAGCCGCCCGAAATACCGGGCCGGCTCCCGTTGTTCTTTCGGGGGACTTTGGCGCTCCGGAAGCGGTATACTGTCGCCGCCTCGGCCGGAACGCGTCGAAGCGACCCCACATGAAGACACAATGAAAGGCTGTATTCGTGACACATTCCACCCAGGGCACAACCGGCGGCGGGGGCATCTTCAGAACGGCGTTCAAGTGGGTGTTCCGCGGAGTCCTGCTTGTGGTGTTCATCGTGGTGCTCGCGCTGTTCCTTGTTTTCCGCGGCGCGCTGTACAACCGCTTTGTGGCCTTTCCCAAGCAGGAGGCGGCCTGGAAGACCATCCGGCAAAACCGCATTCCCGTCCCCTTTTTCACCGGGTGGAACGAGTACAAGGGGGCCATCCACAACCACTCGGAGATTTCCCACGACAGCGAGGTCCCCTTTGAGCACATCCTCAAGACGATGAAGGACACGGGCCGCGACTTCATCATCATGAGCGACCACTGCCAGGAGGGGGACAACAACCTCTACGGGCTCCAGTGGAAGGGCATCCACGACGGCGTGCTGTTCATGCAGGGCTTTGAAATGCAGGACGGGTTCATGCCCGTCGGCCTGCCGGAGGGCACGGTCCTCAGCTGCAAGGACGAGCCGGAGGCGCTTGCGGCGAAGATCGAGGAGGCCGGGGGAACGGTCTTCATCATCCACGCCGAGCAGAAGCGGCCGTGGCACCTTTCCCAGATTTCCGCCATGGAAATCTACAATATCCACCCGGATTTCATGGAAGAGCTGAAGGGCAAGCGCCTCCTGCGGCTTGTCACCAACGTGCTGGTGAACCTGCGCGCCTACCCGGACCAGTGCTTCCGGCTCTCCTTTGACCCCCCGGTTCAGGTCATGAACACCTGGGACGAGCTGAACATCTCCCGCGACATCGGCGGGTTCGGCGGCAACGACACCCACCAGAACGTCGGCGTCTACGGCATCTACCAGGCGGACGGCTCGCTCCGCCTGCGGCACGCCGAGGGGGAGGACATCAAGACCTACCCGCTCAATTTCCTCACCCGGGGCCTGCTGCGGCTGTTCTGCGGCCCCCTGGAGCCCGGGAAGGAGGCGTTCCGCCTCCAGATTGACCCCTACGAGCGGATGACCCGCCATGTGTGCACCCACGTCCTTGCAAAAGACCTGACAGAGGAGGAAATCCTCGGCGCGATCATGGACGGCCGCGCGTTTGTCGGTTTCGACATGATCGCCGACAGCACGGGGTTCGTGTGGATGGCCAAGACCGCGGACGCCCAGGCCGTCATGGGGGAGAGCATCCCGCTGTCCCCCGGCCTCAAACTTGTGGGGGCCTCCCCGCATGTGTGCCGGTTCATCGTGAAGCGGCACGGCGAGGAGGTGTACCGGACCGAGGGGGCCTCCATGGAGTTTGTCCCCGAACTCCCCGGCAAGTACCGCGTGGAGGCGGAGTTGCGCATTCTGGACGAGTGGGTTCCCTGGGTGTACGCCAATCCCGTGGAGATTACCGGTTCGGCGGGCTGAGGACCTCCTCAGCGATAGGCCGCCCGGACATCCTCCTCCAGAACAGCCACGCTCTTCCGGTATATCTGGCGCAGGGCCTGGTCTTCCGTGTCCCCGGACGAGAAACGCGTCAACAGAAGATTTACCTTCCCTTTGCCGTGGCGTGTGATGAGGAGTTCCATGGTGGCATGGGCCTGCAAATAGGCCTCCTTCAGGCGGTCCGGGGAGAGCTTGCCCGCGAGTTGGGGGGAGGAAAGGGAGGAAAGCCGGAAGTCGCGCCCGTTCGCGAAAAGCTCGAGCAGCCGCTCCCTGTCCTGCTGGTCCAGGGGGTGTGACAGGGTCTCCGCGATCCCCTCGTTCACCCACCAGGGCACCTTGTCCCCCGTGATGTTCCGCACCACCACATGAACGTACTCATGCGCCAGCCGCCGCCGGAGTTCCTCGTCCGGGAGCCAGTTGCCTGAAGGGTCGGTCATCGGCGCCCGGATCTTGCCGTCATAAACCGCCCCCACATGCCCGCCGAGCTGCGTGGCCTCGGAAAACTGCGCCGCCGTGTAAAGGATGGTCTGGATCGGCGGCGGGGGGAAAACCCCTCCCAGCGCGCGGCCGACATCCACATAGGCCTTGTCCAGAATGGAGACCACCCGGCCGCGGAGCCGGTCCGGAATGTCGTCGGGGTAACTCACCCGGAAATGCCGGGATTTCCACTTGTTGAAGTCGGACTCCACGGCCTCCTCGCGGAACGCCTTGTCATAGCGTTCCCGCAGCGAGGGGCGCGCCGGGTCCATCTCCAGCACATAGTCCCACTGGGCGCGCGCGGAGGAGAGGTCGTTGTCGCGGTAATAGGCCTGCCCCAGCAGGTCATGGGCGTCCAGATCGCCCGGCCTCGTCACAATGGCCTTCTCCAGACGGTCTATGGCCTTGCCCACATCGTCCAGCCGGAGGTAGTAGGCCCCCGTCTGGATCAGCGGGGATGCGTTGTCCGGGTCGGCCGCAATGGCCGCCTCGGCCAGCCGGACGGCTGTGCGCACATCCCCCTGCTTCGCGTGCTGATCCGCGAGACTTTGCCGCGCGTTGCACAGGTTGCGGCGGACAACCGGATTCTCCGGGGCAATGTCCAGGGCCGTTTCCAGCAGCGTGGTTGCCCGCAGGAAGTCGCCCCGGTTGTAGGACTCCGTCCCCGCGTTGTTCAGGTCCACCGCGGACTGGGACGCCGCAGAAAAGCAGAATACGAGAACCAGCGCCGCAGTCGCGGCCAGAAGTGGAAGGGGGAAAGGGCGCCTACGCATCACGCAGGGCCACCGCCTCGATTTCCACCTGGATGTCCAAGGGCAGGCCGCCGGCCTGAATGCAGGTCCGGGCGGGGAAGCTGTCGGTGAAATATTCCTTGTAGACGGCGTTGAACCGGGCAAACATCTCCATGTCCGCCAGGTAGACATTGACCTTCACCACCCGGTCCAGCGAGCTGCCGGCGTCCTCCAGCACCGCCTTCAGGTTCTCGAAGGTCTGCCGGGCCTCCTCTTCCAGACTGCCCCGGAGAACCCCGCTCCCATCGGGCCGCATGGGCCCCTGCCCCGAGACATACAGGAAGGGGCCGGCGGCCACCGCATGGGAATACGGTCCGGCTGCGGGGGGGCCGTTCTTGGCGAAAATGCACTCTTTTTCCATGCGGAACCCTTTCATTCCCCGGCGGAGACGCCAGCCGCGCCCCAACCGGGGGGCCAAAGTCGTGCTAACCTAACGAACCCGGGCGCGGTCAGGGCGACAACCCGCCCGCACCGCCTTCCGAAGGTTTCATTTGAATGGAAATTATTGTATCATAGGCCAACCGATAATGGAGACGGTCCGGAATGCGCCGGTGCGGCGCCCGGAAACAAAAGGACGGGTCATGAAAAAGAAAATCGCGCTGGCACTGTTCGTTCTGGTCATCCTTGGCCTGGCGTTGCCGGTATATAACCTGTTTGTGCATTTGCCCGCCAACCAGCTTACCGGATACATTTCCCAGCCCCCGCTGGGCGACGTCGCGGCGATTCTGGCGGAAAAATGCGTTGTTTGCCACTCCCTGGATGCCCCCATGCCGTTCTATGCCATGCTTCCCGTGGCCAAGCAGCTGATGGCTCATGACGTGGCCACGGGGGCAAAACACGTCAACATGACGCGGGAAATCCTCGAGCTGACCCCGGGAACAGTGTCCGAGGCCACCCTGGCCAAGATTGAATACACCACCGAGCGGAACAGCATGCCGCCGGCCCAGTACCTCATCATGCACTGGAACCACCTCCTGAGCGCCGCCGAGAAGGAGGCGATTTTCGCCTGGATCCAGGCGGAGCGGGCCAAACGCTACGCGGTGGCCGGGGTCGAGCCGGAACTGCTGAAGCAGGCCGTCCGGCCGCTTCCCGAAAAGATCGAGACCAATCCCGCCAAGGTGGCTCTCGGCGACAAACTCTACAATGACGGCCGCCTCTCCAAGGACAACACCATTTCCTGCGCTTCCTGCCATGACCTGGCCAAGGGGGGCACCGATCAGGCCCAGTTCTCCACCGGTGTCGCCGGACAGGTCGGCGACATCAACGCCCCCACCGTCTTCAACTCCGCCTTCAACATCATGCAGTTCTGGGACGGCCGGGCGGCAAACCTGGAAGAGCAGGCCGACGGCCCGCCGAACAACCCCATTGAGATGGCCTCGAACTGGGAGGAAATCGCGGGGAAGCTCTCGCAGGATGCCGAGTTCACCCAGGCCTTCACCGCCGTGTATCCGGAAGGCTACAAGAAGGAGACCCTCGTCAACGCGATTGCGGAATACGAGCGCACCCTGCTCACGCCGGCCGCCTTTGACAAGTATCTCCGGGGCGATCAGGGTGCCCTGTCCGCGGAGCAGAAGCAGGGATACCAGGTTTTCAAGGAGCTTGGCTGCGCAACCTGCCACAGTGGCGTCATCCTCGGCGGGGCAAGTTTCGAGGTCATGGGCCTCCGGCGCGATTACTACGCGGACCGCGGCAACCCCCACACCCCCGATTTTGGCCGGTTCAACGCGACCAAGAATGAGGCCGACCGATTCCGGCTGAAGGTGCCCACGCTGCGCAACATCGAGGTGACCCATCCGTACTTCCATGACGGGTCCACATCGGACCTCGGAAAAGCCGTGGAAACCATGGCCAAGTACCAGTCGGGCACCACGCTGTCCGCGCGGGACCGCGACCTGATCGTCGCCTTCCTCGAATCCCTGACCGGCGAGCACGACGGGAAGAAACTTCAGTAACCAAGAGCGCGCCCCGGCAGACATTCTGCCACGCCGCCGCACGCGCCCCGGGCACGGCGGCGCGGCGCGCCTCACCACGCGCCCAAAGGAGAACACTTCATGCGACTGGCTGTGAGCATCGGACTGGTTGGCCTGGCGGGCATGCTGTCGGCGTGCGCCACAAGCGGAACGGCAAAACGGGTGTGCCTCTCCTCAGAGGACTTCGAGAGTAAAACGGTCCAGGCGGGCGGGTTTGTTGAATTCGCCTTCGGCGCGGACCGGCCCTTTCCCCAGTGCCATGCGTCCACGGTCGCCCGCACCCAGGACGGCACCTTCATCGCCGCCTGGTTCGGCGGAACCAAGGAAAAGGACGACGATGTGGCCATTTGGACCGCGCGCCGCGTGAGCGGGGCGTGGACCGCCCCGGTGAAGACCGCCAAGATCGAGGACTCGGCCCACTGGAACCCCGTGCTTTTCACCGACGCCCAGGGAAAGACGCATCTGTTCTTCAAGGTGGGGCCGGAAATCCCCTTCTGGCGCACCTACTGCATGACCACGGGGGACAACGGTACCACCTGGTCCGAGCCCCGCGAGCTGGTCGCCGGCGATGCGGGCGGACGCGGCCCCGTCAAGAACAAGCCCATCATCCTTTCAGACGGCTCCTGGCTGGCCCCCGCCTCCACGGAGCACGGCGGTTGGAAGCCCTTTGTGGACCGGTCGGAGGATAACGGTGCCACTTGGACCCGGTCCGCCGACTTTGCGATAGACAAAGCCACCTTGAAGGGGGAGGGGGCCATCCAGCCCACCCTGTGGGAATCCTCCCCCGGAAAGGTGCACGCCCTCCTGCGAACCGCCGCCGGCAGGGTGTGGCGCGCCGACTCGGAGGACTACGGAAAAACCTGGTCGCCCGTGCATGCGACCCGCCTCCCGAACAACAACAGCGGACTGGACGCGCTCCTGCTGGAGGATGGCCGCCTGCTCCTCGTCTACAACCCGGTGGACAAGAACTGGGGCCCCCGGACACCCTTGGATTTGGCGGTCTCCACGGACAATGGGAAAACCTTTTCCGCCATCGCGCACTTGGAAAACGACCCCGATCCCGACAGCGAGTACTCCTATCCGGCGATCATCCGCACGAAGGAGGGTGTCGGCGTCAGTTACACCTACAACCGGGACCTGGTGCGCGTGTGGCACATCCCGCTGTCCGCGCTGGAATAGGCCGCGGCTCACAACAGGATCACCCATGACTGCAACGTTTCTTTGCGCGGCCCTCGGGGCGTGGATGTCCATCGCGGCCCCTCCGGAACTCTTCAGCCCCCAGGCCCAGTGGATACGCGATCCCCGGGCCGTCGGCCACCCCGTGATGGACCACTACAAGAAGGAAGGGGAAAAGCCCTCTGATCCCAAAGGGCCCCAAAACCTGCACACCCTTCTGCGGAGGGAGTTCTTGCTGGACGGGCTGCCTGCCGCGGCGCGGATCACCTTCACGGCGGACGACTACGCCATCGTCTTCCTCAATGGGGAAAAGGTCTTTCAGGGGCCGGAGTCCGGCTATCCCCTCGCCCATCCCTGCCTGGAGGCCGATGTCACCCCCTTCTTGCGGCCGGGGGCAAATGTGCTGGCGGTGCACCTCTACTATCAGGGGCTTCGCAACCGTGTGTGGGACAGCGGCGACAACCGGTCCGGGCTGCGGCTCCAGTGTGACCTGCTGGACGCGGCCGGCGCCGTCTCCCAAAGCATCGTCTCCGATGAATCCTGGAAGTGCTTCCCCCTGGAGGCCTTTCCCACCGGCGAGACCATCGGCTACAAGACGCAGTTCCTGGAGAACATTGACATGCGCCTTGTTCCGGCGGGATGGCGGGAGGCGGGGTTTGATGACAGCGCCTGGAGCGCCCCGGTGAACGATCCCCAGGACCACGTCTTCGTCCGCCAGCTCACCCCGCCCCTCGAAACCCGGAAGGTCCTGCCGAAAACGTCCGAAGCCCTTCCAAAGGGGCGATGGTTCTATGATTTCGGCGCCGAAATCGTCGGACATACCCGTCTGAGGCTCCAAGGGGAACCCGGACAGCGGGTGGTCGTCCACCACGGCGAAGAGCTGTCCGGCCCCAAAGAGGTGCGCTTCGACATGCGCGCCAGCAGCAAGTATGAGGAAACGGTCACCCTCTCGGGCGGCGATGACCTGGTGGAATTCTTCGACTACCGGGGCTTCCGCTATTTGGAGCTTCTTGATGCGCCCGGCACGCCCGAGGTCTGGGTGGAGGTCCGCCACCACCCCTTTGACCCGTCCCGCAGCGCCTTCGAATGCGCGGACAGGGAACTGGAGCAGGTCTGGGACATCTGCCGCAACGGGGTGGTCATGGGTTCCCAGGGCGGGTTTTTGGACTGTCCCACGCGGGAAAAAGGGCAGTATCTCGGGGACGCGGTCATCACCTCCCGGTCCCATTTCTGGCTCACGGCGGACCCCACCCTGACCCGCAAGGCCCTCCACGACTTCGTCCTCTCCCAGCAGATTTGCCCTGGAATGATGGCCGTGGCGCCGGGGAGTTTCATGCAGGAGATCACCGAGTATTCCCTCCAGTATCCCCTGATGCTCCTTCAGTTTTGTAAGAACACCGGTGATGAGGCGTTCACCCGGGACCTCATGAGCCGGTCGTTTGCGCCGCTTTTTGACTATTTCCGGCGGTTTGAGAACGCCGACGGGCTTGTGGAGGGTGTTACACGCCCCCAGGAGAAGTGGGTGCTCATTGACTGGCCCGCCGAAATGCGGGATGACTTCGACTACGACTACGGCGAGGCAAAAGCCAACGCCGTGGTCAACGGCTTCTACTACGGCGCCCTGCGTTCTGCGGCGGAACTTGCGCGACTTCTTGGGACGGATGCCGCGGACTTCGACCGCCGCGCGGACCGGGTGGCGGCGGGGTTTGCCGCGCGCCTCGCTGATCCCGCGACAGGCCTTTACCTTGATGCGCCCGGCTCCAAGCACAGCTCACTGCATGCCAATGCGGTTCCGCTGGCCTTCGGGCTGCATGCCGGGGCCGACAAGGTGGCCATGCTGGACTTCATCCGCCGGAAGCGCCTGGCCTGCGGGGTGTACATGGCCCCCTATGTCATCGAGGCCTGCTTCAACAACGGGGTGCCGGAACTGGGCTACGAGCTGCTCGCCTCCAACGACCAACGGTCCTGGCGGGAAATGCTGCGCCACGGGGCCACCGCCTGCCTCGAGGCCTGGAGCCCCAACGACAAGAAAAACATGAGCTGGTGCCACCCGTGGAGCAGCAGCCCCCTGTTCCTCTGGCCCGAAAGGGTGGCCGGGCTGTCCCCGGTCGAACCCGGTTGGAAACGCGTCCGGATTGCCCCGCCGGCATTGGCGGGGCTTCCCGAGTTCTTCCTGAAGGCGCCCCTGCCGGAAGGCCGGACCATCACAGTGCGTCATTTTCCTGAAAGGGGGTATCTCGTGGACCTTCCCACCGGTCTTCCCCATGAGTCGGAAGGGGACAACGTGACGAGCCGCGAACGCCGATCTCTCAGCCCTGTCAACCCGGAGCCCGAACTGGACCGCCTGATGGCGCAGTGCGGCTGGAGTGAAAAGGTGGGGGAGGGGACGGGCATCCTGGTGTCGGTTCCCCTGCAGCGCCTGTGGCTCATCACGGCCGGCGCGCCCGTCTGGACGGCGGACTGCTCCACCGCCAAAGCCGGTGTGGGATTTCTTGAGGGCAGCGGCATGACCCCCTCGGGATGGCACCAGATAGCCGAAAAGCTCGGCGACGGCGCCCCGTGGGGCCGCATCTTCCAGTCCCGCGCCGCCACATCAAAGCGCTGGCTGCCGGGCGACAAGACCGAGGAAGACCTTGTGCTTACGCGGATTCTGTGGCTGGAAGGCACGGAAGCCGGCCTCAACCTCGGAAAGGACGCGCAGGGGAGGGCGGTGGACTCCAAGGCGCGCCACATCTACATCCACGGGACCAACGGCGAGGCGCTCATCGGCACCCCCGCGTCCCACGGCTGCGTGCGACTCCTGAACGACGACGTGATCGAACTGTTCCAGCGTGTGGAGCCGGGCGCGCCGGTCTTCATCGCCGGCGAATAGTCGCCGTTCGCTTTCCACGTTCTTTCCCGGCGCCGGCGCGCCCCTGCACAACAAGGCATGCGAGCATGCGAGGAGGAGGCTTCCGCCCGTGAAGACACTGGTTTCTTCAATGTTCATCCTGCTGCTTTTTCATCTCCCCGGCGCTGCCGTCGAGCTGCATGTGTCCCCGCAGGGCCGGGATGACGGCCCGGGTTCGGCGGAAGCGCCGCTGGCTTCCCTTGCAGGGGCCAGGGACATGCTCCGTGAAGCGCGCGCGCAGAATCCCGAATCGGCGGCGGAGGGCGCAACGATATGGATCCACGGCGGGGTGTACGAGCAGACGGCGCCGTTTGTTCTGGAATCCCGCGATGGGGGCTCCCCGGAAGGACCCGTCATCTATCGGGCCGTCCCGGGTGAAACCCCGTCCATTATCGGCGGCAAGACACTGCCGCGTGAGGCGTTCACACAGGTGACGGACGATGCCGTGTTGAAGCGCATTGATCCGGCCGCGCGCGCTTCGATACTTTGGGTGGACCTGCCCCCGCAGGGGATCGCAGACCTTGGCGTGTTCCCAAACGCTTTCTCGACGCCGCCCGCCCTGCCTGAGCTGTTCTTCAACGGGTCGCGCATGGCGCTGGCGCGCTGGCCCAATGGCGGGGAGTGGGCGACGGTGGCAAAAGTGGTGGACAGCGGTCCGGCGCCGTGGCGCAATCATGAATCCCAGGACACGGGCACGTTTGAGTATTCCGGGGACCGCCCGGCCCGCTGGGCGACCGCCCCCGCCGTCTGGCTCTATGGCTACTGGTGCTTTGACTGGGCCAGCGAAATCATCGCTGTCAAGTCGCTTGACCCGGCACAGCACCGGATCACGCTTTCCAGCCCCCATGTCTACGGCATCGGCTCCGGGAACAAGGCGGAACGCCGCTTCTGCGCCCTGAACCTGCTGGAGGAACTGGACACCCCCGGGGAGTATTACATTGACCGGGAGCATGGGCGCCTGTATTTCTGGCCGCCGACTCCCGCCACCGGTGACAACACGGTACTTTCGCTGCTAAAGGAGCCTGTTGTTCAGGTCCGGGACGCCGCCAATATCACCCTGTCTGGATTGACCGTGTCCTGCTGCGCCGGGTCCGCCATTCAGGTGGAAGGCGGTGCGAATGTCCGTGTTGAGGCCTGCGTGGTGCGCAACACCGGGCTCGACGGGGTGGTGGTGAGGGGCGGCGCCAACCATTTCGTCGCGGCGTGCGACCTGTCGGACACAGGCACGGGCGGACTGGTCATGGAGGGGGGCGACCGCAAGACGCTCACGCCCTGCGGCCATGTCGCCGAGAACAACGACATCTGGAATCCGGGCCGGAGGAAGCGCACCCACGCCTACAACGTGCACATGGGCGGGGTGGGCGTGCGGCTTGCGCACAACCGCATCCACAGCGCGCCCCACCAGGCCATCGGCCTCGGCGGCAACGACCACATCATCGAGTTCAACGAAGTATTCGACATCTGCCAGGAATCCGACGATTGCGGCGCCTTTTACATGGGGCGCAACCCATCGGAAAGGGGAACCATCCTCCGGTACAATTTCTGGCGGGACACGGGCGGCCCCCGGTCCCATGGCAGCTGCGCCGTGTACTTCGACGACGGTTCAGGCGGGCAGACGGTGCACGGCAACGTGTTCCTCCGCGCGGCGGGCGGGAACTTCGGCGCTGTTTTCGTCCACGGCGGCCACAACAACCGGGTTTTCAACAACATTTTTGTGGACTGCAAGGCCGCCATGCGCCATGTGCGATGGGATGATGCCGCCTGGGCCGAATGGATCAACGGCGACCTGTGGAAGGAGTGGCTGCTGAAAGACGTGGACATATCCCGGACACCCTACAAGGAACGCTATCCTGAATTGGCCGGCTTCCTAGATTTCCACGGCGAGAAGCGGACCAACTATTCGGCAAGAAATGTCGTGGTGCGGTGCCCCATGCTGCTGGACGGCGACTGGGAGCAGGAGAACAATTTCACGACAGAGACGGACCCGGGGTTTGTGGATGCCGCCGCCATGAATTTTGAATTGCGGGACGATTCGGAGGTGTTCCGGCAGATTCCGGGTTTTGAGCGCATTCCTTTCGAAAAGATCGGGTTGCAGCGGAAGGAATAATGCTCGGAGGGATCCCGGCTTGATGCGCGCCTGCGGATTCTGCATCCGGCGCGCGGGCCGCGGCAACATCCCCGATGCCTCCCCCACGTCTGCTGATTTTCGTCATGAAGTGGTATATTTCTCACAGACGGGACGTCCTGTTCAGGCCCTTTTCGGTTCTGGTTTCGAAACGAAAGGATTCGCGCCATGAGAAGAAGAGGCGGGTTTACCCTGATCGAGCTGCTGGTTGTGATCGCCATTATCGGCATTCTGGCGGCCATCCTGTTGCCCGCGCTGGCGCGGGCGCGCGAGGCGGCCCGGCGCTCCTCCTGCCAGAACAACCTCAAACAGATGGGTCTGGTCTTCAACATGTACGCCAACGAGGCCCGGGACACGTTCCCGCCCATGAAGATTTTCAACTGCGACGGGAAAGACCCGGCCAATTCGGCGCACTGGGCGAGGGACGCCTCCTTTGACGGCCCGATGGTGTACCCCGAGTATCTGAGCGATGTTAACGTCCTCGTGTGCCCGTCGGACAGCGACGCGGACACCGTGCGCCGGGCGTTTCATGAGGACAACGTCCTGGAGAAGCCGGTGCGGCCGTGCGCGCTGGCGCGGGGGAGCTACTACTACCTCGGGTGGGCGTTCAGCGTTCAGAACCTCACCATTCCCGGCGTTCCGATTCCCCAGGACATCACCACAATCAATGAGGGCAACTTCACCCAGCTCCTGAACTTTATTGCCCCGGAACTGTTGCAGGCGGCCATTCCAATCGTGCTGACGCAGGGCGGAAAGATACGGCCCGACCAAAAACTGGCAGACTTTGGTCCGGCGCCCCGGCTGCGCATTGGGATTGAGCGCTTCCTGATCACGGACATCAACAACCCCGGCGCGGCGGCCAAGGCCGCCAGCGAGCTGGCCGTCATGTGGGACGAGACGGCGGTCTACGGGGCGCCGACCACCTACAACCACGTGCCCGGGGGCGGAAACGTGCTGTACATGGACGGCCACTGCGAGTTCCTGCGCTGGCCCAGCGAGTTCCCCATTGACCGGCTGGGCATGTACCTGTCGTTCCTCTTCTAGGTTCCTCCACTCCGCGTTTCCCCGCCGTCCGGCGTCCACCGCCGGACGGCGTTTTCATTGCGCTTTTGGAACACGGGGGGGGCGTGTGCTACCATTTCCATCCATCCACGAGACACGTCGGGAAAGGAACTGGAGAATCCCATGGACACGCTGGAACTGTTCTCATTGAAAGGCAAAGTGGCCGTCGTGACCGGCGGGGGCGGGGTTTTGGGCGGCGCAATCGCCGAGGGACTGGCCGGGGCGGGCGCCACGGTCGCCGTGGCCGACCTGCTTCCCGACATGGCGGACGCCTGCGCGAAGCGCGTCACCGGCGCCGGCGGCACGGCGAAGGGCTACCTGTTGAACGTGTTTGACCGGGCCACCATCGAGGCCTGCCGGGATGCGGTGGTCCGCGACTTTGGGCGCGTGGACATCCTGGTCAACGGCGTCGGCGGGAACATGAAGGGGGCCACCACCTCCGCCGAGCAGAGCTTCTTCGACCTGCCCGAGGACGCCCTGCGCAAGGTTTTCGACCTCAATCTTGTGGGCGGGACCATTGTTCCCTCCCAGGTGTTCCTCCAGGCCATGCGCGACAACGCCGACGGCGCGGTCATCATCAACATCTCGTCCATGAACGCCTTCCGCCCCCTGACCCGGATTCCCGGGTACAGCGCTGCCAAGGCGGCGGTGAGCAATTTCACCCAGTGGCTGGCCGTCCATCTGGCGCAGGAATACAACCAGAAGCTCCGGGTGAACGCCATCGCCCCGGGCTTTTTCCTGACCGACCAGAACCGGTTCCTCCTCGTGGACAAGGAGACCGGCAAGCCCACGCCGCGCGGCGAGACCATCATGGCGCACACCCCCATGGGCCATTACGGCGCGCCGGAAGACCTGGTCGGCGCGGCGGTCTGGCTCGCCAGCGACGCGTCGCGCTTTGTCACCGGAATTGTTCTGCCCGTGGACGGCGGATTTTCCGCCTTCTCGGGCGTCTGAGTTTTGCCGCCGACCCGCAAGAACAGCCGCAACCCCTTAAGAAAGGTGCTGACATGAGTGATCCTGTTGCCGCGTTGAAGGAGTGGAAGCCCCGGAATGAGTTTCTCATCGCCATAGACTCCGACGGGTGCGCGTTCGACACCATGGAAATCAAACACAAGGAGTGCTTCATCCCCAACATCATCAAGCACTGGGGGCTTCAGGCCGTTTCCAAGTACGCCCGCGCCGCCGCCGAGTTTGTGAACCTCTACTCCAAATGGCGCGGCGTCAACCGCTTTCCGGCCCTGCTCATGACGGTTGACCTGCTGGCCGAGTGGGACGCCCCGATGGCCCGCGGCATCGCCCTGCCCGCCATGCCCAACCTTCGCCGCTGGGTGGAGAACGAGACCAAGCTGGGCAATCCGGCGCTCAAGGCCTACTGCGCCGCCCACTCCGCCGGGGACGAGCCGGACATGCACACCGCCCTGGAGTGGTCGCTGGCGGTCAACCGCTCGGTGGAGGACATCGTGCAGGGCGGCCTGCCGCCGTTCCCCTATGTCCGCGAGTGCCTGGAAAAGGCGATGGGCGCCGCCGACATGATGGTCTGCTCCCAGACGCCCGGCGAGGCCCTCGAGCGCGAGTGGGCCGAGCAGGACATGGCGAAGTACGTTTTCGCCATCAACGGCCAGGAGGTCGGCACGAAGGGCGAGCACATCCAGCACGCGTCCGAAGGCCGCTACGACAAGACGAAGATTCTCATGATCGGCGACGCCAACGGCGACCTCAAGGCGGCCCGCAAGAACGACGCCCTCTTCTTCCCCATCAATCCGGGCGACGAGGAGGCCTCCTGGAAGCGACTGTACGACGAGGGGCTCGGCCGCTTCTTCGCGGGCACCTACGCCGGCGACTACGAGGCGTCCCTCATCGCCGAGTTTGACAAGTACCTTCCCGAAGTCCCGCCGTGGAAGCGGAGCCACTGACCCGCCATGCGCATTCTGGTTGACGAGAACGTCCCCTACGGGCGCGAGGCCTTTGGCACCCTGGGCGGGGTGGTCACCGCCCACGGACGCGCCATCTGCCGCGGCATGCTGGCGGACGTGGACGCCCTCGTGGTGCGCAGCATCACCAAGGTGAACGCGGACCTGCTCGAAGGCACCCCCGTCCGCTTTGTCGGCACCTGCACCATCGGCGAGGATCATGTGGACAAGGCGTGGCTCGCGGCGAACGGCGTGGCCTTCAGCAGCGCCCCGGGCTGCAACGCCAACAGTGTCGGGGACTACATCACCGCCGCCCTGCTCACCCTCGAGCAGCGCCTCGGGCTGGACCTGTCCTCCATGAGCCTGGGCGTCGTTGGCGTCGGCAATGTCGGGACGAAAGTCGCGGCCAAAGCCTCCGCCCTCGGCATGACCTGCGTGCTGAACGACCCGCCCCGCCAGGAACGGGAGGGCGGCGACGCTTTCCGCCCCCTGTCCGACATCCTCGCCTGTGACATCATCACTTTCCACGTGCCGCTGGAAAAGGCGGGGGCACACCCGACCTTCCATCTCTGTGACAAGCGCCTCCTCGCGGCCATGAAGCCCGGCGTCATCGTGCTCAATTCATCGCGCGGGCCGGTGGTGGACAACGCGGCCCTCAAGGCCGCCCTGGCGGACGGCCGCGTGCGCGCCGCCGTTCTGGACGTGTGGGAGGGGGAGCCCGCCCCCGATCTCGAGCTCGTGGCGGCGGCGGCCATCGCCACGCCCCACATCGCCGGATACTCCTTCGACGGCAAAGTCAACGGCACCCGCCAAGTCTACGAGGCGCTCTGCCGCGCCCGGGGGCTGCTCCCCGAATGGGATCCGATGCCGCTCCTGCCGCCCCCCGACTGCCCGGAGCTGACGGTGGACCCCCGCGTACCCGGGGCGCTGTTCGGGGCGGTCAATGCGGTCTACGACATTTCGGCAGACGATGCGCGGATGCGCGGCATTCTGGCACAGGAGGGGAGGGAGGCCCAGGCGGCCTGGTTTGACCGTCTCCGCAAGGAATACCCGCGCCGCCGCGAATTCTTCAACACGCGGGTCCAAATGGCCGTGCCCGACGCCGGGATGGCAGGAAAGCTGGGGGGCCTCGGCTTCGCCGTGACCAATGCGGCGAAGTGACGGTCGGCCCATGAGGGAGAACACCCATGGCGGTGCTTGAAAAGATCGCAGAACAGGGGTACTTGAGTGCGGACGAAATCCGCGCCTTTGTCGCCGAGGCCTGCGGCACCCTGGCCCTCGACGGCAAGTCGGTGCTGTTCATCATCCCCGACCAGACCCGCAGCATGCCCATGCCCCTTGTCTTCCGCGCACTGCACGACGCGGTCCACGGCCGGGCGAAGAAGATGGACTACCTCATCGCCCTGGGCACCCACCCGCCCATGACGGACGCCATGATCCACACACTGCTCGGCATCACACCGGAGGAGCGCGCGGGGAAATTCGGCGACATCGGCATCTTCAACCACGACTGGAAGAACCCTGAGGCGCTGACCCGGGTGGGGGCTTTCACAGAGGACGACATCGCCGAACTCTCCGGCGGCCTGCTCCGGCGGGGGGCGGAGGTCACCCTCAACCGCCGCGTGCTGGACTACGACCTCGTGTGCATCGTGGGGCCGGTCTTCCCGCATGAGGTGGTCGGGTTCAGCGGCGGCAACAAATACTTCTACCCCGGCGTTGCGGGGGAGGACATCCTGAACCTCTTCCACTGGCTGGGCGCCCTCATCACCAACTACGCCATCAACGGCACCAAGCACACGCCCGTGCGCGCGGTGGTGGACCGCGCGGCCGCCATGATCCCCGTGGAGAAGCGGTGCTTCTGCCTGACGCAGGTGAAGAAGGACACCAAGGCCGTCTTCTTCGGCACGCCGGAGGAGGCCTGGGACCGCGCCGCGGACCTGAGCGCGAAGACGCACATCGTCTACAAGGACCGGCCCTTCAAGAGCGTGCTGGCCATGGCCCCGCCCATGTACGACGAGATTTGGGTCGCCGGAAAGTGCATGTACAAGCTGGAGCCCGTGGTCGCCGACGGCGGCGAGCTGATCATCTACGGAAAGCACATCCACGAGGTCAGCGTCACCCACGGAAAACTCATCGCGCGGATTGGCTACCATGTCCGCGACTACTTCGTGAAGCAGATGGACCGTTTCACGGACATTCCGGGCGGCATCCTCGCCCATTCCACCCACGTCCGGGGCATGGGCACCTACGAGGACGGCGTCGAGAAGCCCCGCGTCACCGTCACCCTGGCCACGTCCATTCCCGAGGCGGAATGCCGCGCCATCAACCTCAACTACCGTGACCCGGACAGCATCAACCCCGACGACTGGCGCGACCGCGAGGACGAGGGGCTGTTACTCGTGCCGGACGCCGGCGAGATTCTCTACCGCCTGAAATAGGCGACGGACCCCCATGACACTCCCCCTGAAAACAGCTGGCCATTCCCGGACGCGCAAGGCCCTGCGTCTTTGCGCGGCGGCCGCCCTTGCGCTGCCGCCCCTGGCGCTGGCGGGATGCTACGCGGAAACGGGCCGCGAGCCCGTCTATGTGCCCAAGACCCGCGCCCTGGAACTTCACCGCGACGCCGCCGCGGCCGCGGCCGCCAAGGATTTCGGGCGCGCCCTGACGCTGGTGGACGCCGCCCTGAAGGAGGACGCGGGCTACGGGGACGCCGCGCTCACCCGCGCCGTCATTCTCGCCCAGTCCGGGAAGCTGGAGGAGGCTGCCGCAGCCTATTCCGACGTCGCGCAGCAGTGGGACGACCATCCGGAGGCCCACGTCATGCGCGGGATTGTGCTGGAGAAACTGGGCCGCCGCGACGAGGCCGGCGAGGCGTATGCGCGCGGCCTGGCGGGCTTCGAGGCCCGCGCGGAAAACCGCCCCAAGCCCCGGGAGGAGCTGATGCACGCCCTGACCGTCTATCTGCACCGGGGGGACAGCGCCGGCCTTGTGGCGTTCAACGCGCTTCTGGGAAAATACCCCGACTACAAGCCCGCTCTGGAGCTGAAACAGCGCATCCTGGACGGGGACCGCGGATTTGTCATGACCTGGCTCGAGGAGCCCGGCAGATAGGAAGGACACGGACGCCCCGTCCGCCGCCCGAAATGAAGCACACATAGGGAGAGACCGCATGCCGAAGAATGTGATTGTGGCCCAGTCGGGCGGACCCAGCCCCGTGATCAACAGCTCCCTGCGCGGCGTGGTGGAGGCGTGCGGGATGTTCCCGGACACCTTCGGCACGGTGTACGGCGGATGGCACGGCATTGAGGGCGTGCTCCGCGAGGAGCTGCTGAACCTGTCGGCGCAGAGCGACGAGGAGATCGCCCTGCTCCGGTACACCCCCGCCGCCGGCGCCGTGGGCACCTGCCGCTACAAGCTCAAGAAGGACCAGCAGGAGGATTTCGCCCGGGTCATGGAGGTCTTCAAGGCCCACGACATCGGCTATTTCTTCTACAACGGCGGAAACGACTCCATGGACACGGCGCACAAGATCGCCGTGCTGGCCAGGGAGCAGGGCCTCGACCTCGTCGCCGTCGGCGTGCCCAAGACCATTGACAACGACGTGGGCGACGCGGAGTTCAAGCTCATTGACCACACGCCGGGCTACGGCAGCGTGGCGCGGTACTGGATGGGCATCGTGCAGAACGCCGACGAGGAGAACCGGGGCTCCTGCCCGGCGGACCCCGTGCTGGTGCTTCAGGCCATGGGCCGCAAGATCGGCTACATCCCCGCCGCGGCGCGGCTGGCCGACCCGAAGCGCGAGATGCCCCTCCAGATCTACATGGCCGAGTCGAAGGTCTCCGCGGAGGAGCTCTGCGACAACGTCAACCGGCAGCTCCTGCGCGACGGCCGCTGCGTGGTCGTGGTGAGCGAGGGCTTTGACGTGGGCGAGCTCGGCGATGTGCGGGACAGCTTCGGCCACACGAACTTCGGCGCGACGCAGATCACCGCCGCCCAGAAGGTGGTCAACCTGCTCAACGCGAACAAGCTGCCGGTGCCCGGCAAGGCCCGCGGGCAGGTCTCCGGCACCGACCAGCGCAGCACGGCGGCCTACGCCTCCGTGGTGGACCTGGACGAGGCCTACAAGGTGGGCCAGCAGGCCGTGCTGATTGCCGTTTCCGGCGAGAATGGCTGGATGTCCACCATCCTGCGCGAACCCGGCCCCATCTACAACGTGCGCTACGACAAGGCCCCCCTGGAGCTGGTCGCCAACTCCGAGCGGACTTTCCCCGAGGCGTGGATTTCGCCGTCCAAAACGGACGTCACGGACGACTTTGTCCGTTACGCGAAACCCCTCATCGGCGAGGACTGGGCGAGCGTCCCCGTGGTGAACGGCCGCCAGCGCTTCGCGCGGCTGGCCCCCGTCTTCGCGGACAAGAAACTCCCCGAGTACCTCCCGCAGGCCCTCCGCAAGAAATGACCGAAACACCAAGGGCCGGGACGCCGCACGGGGCGGGTCCCGGCCCGTTGTGTGTTTAGCGTGGGAGTCAGCCCCGCCAAGGGGAGGGGAGAATGAGCTCGCGGTAGAGCTGCATGGCGTACTCGTCCGTCATGCCCGCCACGAAATCCGCCGTGCGGCGGGCCAGGGAGTCCGCCGGATCCGCCTCCAGTATGTCCGGAAGCGGGTGCGCCAACAGGTGCGCATGGAGCGTTTCAAGCATCTGCTCCGCCTTCTTGATCTCCGTGTCTATGGCCGCGCAGGGGTACACCGTGGAATACAGATAGGTGCGCAGGGTCAGCATGGCGTCCCGCACCTCCGGCACAATGCCCACGGTCCCGTCCGCGCTTCCGTGGATCACCCCGACCACCATCGTGTTGATGCGTTCGGACGTGGTCTTTCCCAGAACCCCCACGGCGTCGCGGGGCAGGTCCTCCGGCCGCAGCACCTCCGCGCGCAGGGCGTCGTCTATGTCGTGGCTGATGTAGCCGATGGCGTCCGCGATGGCCACCACCAGCCCCTCCAGTGTGGCGGGCCCCTCCGCGCCTCGGGGCTTTCCATAGAGCAGGCCCTTGCCCCGGGAGTGGTTCACAATGCCGTCCCGCACCTCCCATGTCAGGTTGAGCCCCGGCCCGGAGCGCCGCTTCTCCAGCTTCTGCACCACCCGCAGGCTCTGCTCGTAGTGGCGAAAACCGCCCTCCAGCGCGCGGTCCAGCACGCGCTCCCCCGCATGTCCAAAGGGCGTGTGGCCAAGGTCGTGGCCCAGCGCGATGGCCTCCGTGAGATCCTCGTTCAGAAACAGGGCCCGCGAGATGCTGCGCGCGATCTGGGAGACCTCCAGCGTGTGTGTCAGACGGGTCCGGTAATGGTCCCCGGCGGGGGCGAGAAAGACCTGCGTCTTCCGCTTCAGACGCCGGAAAGCCTTCGTGTGCAGGATGCGGTCCCGGTCCCGCTGGAATGCGGTCCGGTGCGGGTCCTCCGTCTCCGGATGCTCCCGCCCGCGGGTTTCGGCCGCCCGCGCCGCCCCGGGGCACAGGGTCATGGACTCCCGCTTCTCCAGTTGCTCTCGGATGGTTTCCGTCACGGTGAAGACTCCTGACGCGCCCCCGCAGTCCCCAAAAGTATAGCACGCCCCCCTTGTGGAACATGGGACGGCCGCGCATGCTAGCAGGGTAATCGCACTGAAATGCCCCTCAAGAAGTGCCTGTCCCCGGTATGGACGGTCCTTGGTTATGTGATTCTGTCTTTGTTGTCCCAGCGGGACATCCGAATATAGCCCAGGCCAGGCCGCCGCCCGAAGGGCCAGGCCTGCCCTGGGGAGGATGCACCCTAAAGACTTGCCCTGAAAGGGCAGCCGAAATTGACGCGCCGGGAAGAAGACAAGGCCGGCGGGACGTCGGCGGTAAGAAGCCAGGCCCGGCAGGTCTTTCCGTACCGCTGGCGTCCCGCCGGCCTTGTCTTTGGGTACCCGTCCCCATTTCGGCTGCCCCGTTGGGACATGATTCTTTCTGTCCGGGCACCCCAGGGCAGGCCTGGCCCTTCGGGCGGCGGCCTGGCCTGGGCTATATTCGGCAACGCTTTCAGCGTTCAAGAGGGCAAGGAACAGGGAACGAAAAAAACGCTTTTTCAGGAAGGGGGGGGGATTTTAGCGCGATTGCCCTAAGTATGCTAGGCTTCTAAAAGCGGGTTGGAGAAGAATGCCTGTCCTCCCCAAAAAGCATGCGGCGGCACACGGGCACCCCCCCAGGAGAACAAGCCGTGACACACACACCTCTGCGTCTTTTGGCGGTCGTTGCGACGCTCCTCTGGGTGATGCCCGCCCGGGGAGAGGACGTCCTCCCGTTCCCGGCCTCGCTGGATGAACTCGGCGGAAGTGTTCAGACCTGCGCGACCTTGGAGCACATGCCCGCATTGGCCAATCTGCACGGGGCGGTGGCCGCCGGAAGAAATGTGCTTTCGGTCACGGTGGCCACCTTCCCCCCGCTGTCGCAGGGCGGCGAGGCGCTGGCGCTTTCGGTCAACGGCGCGCCGGTGGCCGCCGAAACCTCCCAATGGCGGGCGTATGAAATCCGGAGAGAGGGGGCTGCGGGCGCCCTCAAGGTCCGCACCACCACGCGCATGGCGGATTCAGACGCCGGGCTCCTGCTGACCTTCGCCGTGGAAAACCCCACGGACACGGACGCAGCCGCAGTAATCTCCCTCAGCTCCCGAATCATTGTCCGGCGCCAGGAAGGAACCTGGGCCTGGGCGCCCCCGAGGCCGGACGACAAGGCACAGGACCACCGCGCTGTTCCGGACGGGGAGGACGCGGTCACTTGGGCCGACAGCAAGTCCCCCGCCGTGACCGCCATGGTTATGACGCCATCCCCGCGCTCCATGGACGCGGAGGACTGTCTCCATTGGGAGGAGCGGCTGGCCCCCGGCGGCAACCTCACCGTGCGGATCACTGTAGCCTTCGGCGCAGACCGGGCGGAAACGCTCCATCGGGCGCACAGTTGGCTGAACGGATTCAACGACCAGCAGGAGACGGCCCGGACCGGATGGGAAACGCGCTTCAAGGACGCCTTCACCCCGGGAAACGGGAGGTACAGCGGGCATCTTCCCCTGTTGGCTACGGACGACCGGGCGCTCCACCGTGTGTATTACGGCAGCGTGCTGAGCTGGCTGTGCATGGAGCGGACCGGCCTTTCGGAGAAGTACCCCAGGGTTTTTGTGACCGCCTCGCCGTTCTACGCCCCGACGCTCACCTACTTCTGGGACACGCAGTTCTACGGCACCCTCTGGGCGCTGCTGGACCCGGCAGGACTGAAGGAACAGCTCCGGCTCTTCCTGGCTGCGGACATTCATTCGTGCTATGCCGTGGACTTCCTCACGCTGAAAGGCGTGGGGCCGTGGTACAGCGCCAACGACTACGCGCTTTTCCAGTTGCTCACGACCTACATGCGCTTGAACGATGACTGGGCGTTCTTGGAGGAGCGTGTCGGCGGACGGACCATTCTGGAGCACCTCGAATCCCTCGCCACCCACTGGAAGAAACTCGCCGACAACCCCTTCGGCATGGCGGACTACGGCACCAAGGACAACCTCCTGGAGACCGTGCCCACCTACACGAACGTTGTGCCATCGTTCAACGCCGCGAACGTGTGGATGATGCGCACGCTTGCGGGCATGCTGAGGGAGCGGGGCAGGGGGGAGGATGCCGCGCGTCTTGAGGAGGAGGCGGGGGGGCTGGCGGGGCGCGTGCTTTCCCTGTGCAGCGACGCCAACGGCTGGTTCAGTTGCCTCATGCCGGACGGACGCCGGCAGGAGGTGCGCTCCGTCGTGGACTTCATGACCGTCGCCGCGTGCATGGCGGAGGACGTCCCGCCGGGGCTCCGCGGGCGCATGATGGATTCCGTGGACCGCGAACTGTGGACCGGCCAGTGGCTCCGCGCCCTGTCCATTGAGGACCCCTCCGCCGGGGACACCCTTTCCCGCCCGGAGGTCATGGCCTCGTGGGAAAGCGGCTGGCCGGGCAACTCGCTCCGCGCCGACCACGGGTTCACGGGATCCTACACCGCCTGGCCCGCGCAGGTGGCCGAGGCTTTCAGCCGGTGGGGGCGGCGGGACCGGGCGCTGGAAATGCTCCGGGCGGTGTCACCGGTGCTGGAGGAGGGGCCTTACGGCCAGTCTCACTACATTCCCGCCCCGACCCGCCCCGTGCGCAAGGCTTTCAAAGGAGGACAGGACTACTTTGAGGGCTGCGGCGGCGCTTTTGCCGAGGTGATTCTCCGCCACTTCTGCGCCGTTTCCGGACCCACGGACAGCATCTCGTTCACTGCGGAGGAAGGTAGCGGAGAAAATGCTTCTTGGGGCGTGGAACCGCCCGGAGGCTCCGGTGTTTAACCAGCGGCATCCGGTTTTCAGCACGGTGGAAAGACGCAATGGGTTTGGACGCATGAGCGCAACAGCAAAACCGCATTGGGGACTCATCTTTGCCCTCCTCGGGCTTGCCTGCGCGTCATGGGGGAATGCGCAGCCCCGGTCCCCCTTTGAGAGTGCACGGTCCCGGGAGACCGTGACGGAGCTGGACCGCTTTGTCCGGGATGACCTTTCCGCCCACGGGATCACCCCGGCGCTGCCCTGTTCGGACGCGGTATTCTTCCGCCGGGTCCATCTGGACATCCTGGGAATCCGCCCCGATCCCAGGGAGGTGACTGCCTTCCTTTCCTCCAAAGAACCCGGAAAGCGGGCCGCGCTGATTGACGCCCTCCTGCAGCGGCCGGAATACGCCGACTACTGGGCCATGAAATGGTGCGACATCCTCCGCGTCAAGGCGGAGTTCCCCATCAACCTCTGGCCAAACGGCGCCCAGGCCTACCATGAATGGGTCCGCGCCGCCCTCCGGGACAACCTGCCCTACGATGAGTTCGCACGGACACTCCTCGCCTCCAGCGGGAGCAATTTTCGGGTGCCCCCGGTGAACTTCTACCGGGCCGTGGAAAACCGGAAGCCAGAGGGGCTCGCCGCGGCCGCCGCGCTCACGTTCATGGGAACGCGGACCGATTCCTGGGCCGAAGACCAGCGGAAGGGGTGCGCCGCCTTCTTCTCCGCCCTTGTCTTCAAGCCCTCCGCCGAGTGGAAAGAGGAAATTGTGATGCCGGACCCGGCCCGGTCCACACCGATTGCCGCCGTCTTCCCCGACGGCGCGCCCGTGGAGATTCCCCCGGAAATGGACCCGCGCCGGGTCTTCGCCGACTGGCTGACCGCACCGGGCAACCCGTGGTTCGCGCGGGCCGCGGCCAACCGGGTCTGGTTCTGGCTCCTGGGCCGGGGCATTGTCCATGAGGCTGACGACCTCCGGACTGACAACCCTCCGGTAAACCCCGCGCTCCTCGCGTATCTTGAAAGCCAGCTCACCGCCTCCGGGTATGACCTCCGCCACCTCCTGCGCGTCATCCTGAACTCCGCCACCTACCAGCAGTCCTGCATCCCCGCAGCGCCCCACCCGGAGGCCGAGGCCCGGTTCGCCTGCTATGGAACCCGGCGTCTGGACGCGGAAGTGCTGGCCGACCTGTTCAGCACCCTCCTCGGCCCGGGCGAGGATTATATGAGCGCCGTCCCGGAACCGTTTACCTACATTCCGAAATACCGTCCCGCCGTCTCCCTGGCAGATGGAAGTGTCTCCTCGCCGTTCTTGGAGCTGTTTGGCCGCCCTTCACGGGACACGGGCCTCCTCTCGGAGCGCAACAATGAGCCCACGGAAGCCCAGCGCCTTCATCTGCTGAACTCCAGCACCCTGCGCCGCCGTCTCGCCTCCGCGCCCCTGATCGGCAGGGTGTCCGGAAGGCCGCGCGAGAAGCCAGCCCAGGCCGTGCGCCAGGCCTATCTCGAAATCCTCTCCCGTCCCCCCACACCGGAAGAGCAGACGGCCGCCCTCGCCCATGCGGAAGAGACCGGGCTCTCAAGACGGGAGGCGTTGGAGGATTTGGTCTGGGCCCTGGTGAACACCAAAGAGTTTCTTTACCGGCATTAGCCCAATCCGCGGAGCCAGAAAATGCATGGAAGCTGAAGGAGCGGACCGGAGCATCCCCCGCCGCACGGCGCTCAAACGGTGCCTGCTGGGGACGGCGGCCTTGGCGGCGGCGGGTCATCGCCCGACGCACGCCGCCCCCGCGCCCCCGCGCGCCAAGGCCGTCATCCAGATATGGATGTGGGGCGGCCCGTCCCATCTGGACACCTTCGACCCGAAGCCGGACGCGGGGCGCGACTACTGCGGCCCCCTGGACCAGGTCATCGAGACCAATGTCCCCGGCATTCAGATCAACGCCGCGCTCCCGATGCTGGCCCGGCACGCGGACAAGTACGCCATCCTCCGCAGCATGACCCACCGCATCAATGCGCACGAAACGGCGTCCTACATGGTGCAAACCGGGTGCGCGCCCGGCCGCCTTGTTTTCCCCTCCGCCGGGGCCGTTGTCTCGCTCTTTAAGGGCTACGACCACGGTTACAGCGGCATTGTTCCGCCCTACATTGTCCTGACGGAACTCCAGGGACGCTTCTCCGAGGCGGGCTTTCTGGGCCAGCGCTACAAGCCCTTTGCCACCGGGGGCGATCCCGCCAAAACCCCCTTCGCCGTGGAGGGCATTGTGGCCGAGGGGATCTCGGACGACCGGCAGCGGAGCCGCAGAAACTTTCTGCACGCGCTGGACACGCTCGGCCGCGCCCACCCGGACAGTCCCGCCTTCCAGGCCCTGGACCGCAGCGAGGAAAACGCCTACGGCCTCATGTTCGGCGAGGCGCGCAGCCTCTTCGACCTTTCCACGGAGGGGGATGAGGTCCGCGAACGCTACGGAAAGAACACCTTCGGCCAGTCCTGCCTGACGGCACGCCGCCTGGTGGAGCGGGGCGTGCCCTATGTCACCATCAACTACAAGGGATGGGACACGCACAAGCAGCACTTCGAGACCATGAAACGAAAACTCCCCGAACTGGACCGGGGGATGTCAGCCCTGCTGGAAGACCTGCACCAGAGAGGACTGCTGGAGAGCACCATCGTCTGGTGGGGCGGCGAGTTTGGCCGGACGCCCAAGGTGCTCTGGGAGGCCCCCTGGAACGGCGGGCGCGGCCATTTTGGCGACTGCTTCTGCTCCGTTGTCGCAGGGGGAGGGTTTCGCGGGGGTGCCGTGGTGGGGGCGTCGGACGCGCACGGCGAGGAGGTCGCCGAAAGGCCGGTTTACCCCGCGGACCTCATCGGCACCCTGTACACCCTGCTGGGGATCAACCCGGACGGGCCGCTGCCCAACAGCAAGGGGATCGAGGTGAACGTGCTGCCCGCGCCGGGGCCCGGCGAAAAACGGGGGGGACTGCTCAAGGAAATTGTGAAAGCATGATCCAGACCGCGACGAGATGCCTGTCCGCATGCTGCGTTCTCCTGGTGGTCATCCTGCTGTCCCCGGCCTCCCGGGCGCAAACAACGCGGCCCATGCCCCGTTTGGGCTACGCCTTCCCGGCCGGCGGCCAGCGGGGGGAGACCTTCAATGTGCTCCTCGGCGGACAGTACCTTCAGGGGGCGTCGGAGGTGCATGTCACTGGGACTGGTGTCGGGGCCGCGGTGGTGACCCACTACCGCACCATCAGGAACTTGAAGGCGGAACAGCGGCGGGAACTGACGCGGCAGATGAACGCCGCCCTGTCGAGGCATCTGGACCGCATGCCCCCGGAAGACCCCGTGGCCCGCCGACTCCGCAACCAGCTTGCCTGGCGCGGGAAGGCCCCCGCCCCCCCTCAGGTCATCACGGAACAGACAGGGGAGGGGGGGCTGCCGCCCCATCCGCTGTTCGAGAACATCGCGGACAAGAGCCTCAAGGAGCTGCTTCATCTGCATCTTGAGGTCGCGAACTTCCGCCGGCGTCAACCGAACGCGCAAATCGGAGAGATGATCCTGGTGGCCGTTGCCGTCGCCCAGAACGCGGAGCCGGGGGAACGCGAACTTCGCGTGGTGACGGCGGCCGGCATCTCCAACCCCGTGCGGTTCCAGATCGGAACCCTGCCCGAAGCGGGCGAGGGGGAACCCAACGATCCCAACCTGCCGTTCCCGCTTCCGGAGGAGCCGCCCCTGGAAACACCGGTGGTGGTGAACGGCCAGGTCATGCCGGGCGATGTGGACCAGGTCCGCTTCCGCGGCGCCGCCGGACAGCGGCTCGTCGCGATGGTGTCCGCCCGCGCCCTGCTGCCCTTCATGGCGGACGCCGTGCCGGGCTGGTTCCAGCCCACCCTGCGCCTGTTTGGCCCGGACGGCACGGAATTGGCCTATGCGGACGATTTCCGGGACGCCGCAGACCCCGTGCTGCACCATGTCCTGCCGAAGGACGGCGAGTATGTTCTGGAAATCCGGGACGCCGTCTACCGGGGCCGCGAGGATTTTGTCTACCGTCTCGCGCTGGGGGAGCTCCCCTGTGTCACGGCGGCCTTTCCCCTCGGAGGGCGCCTGGGGGAACAGGCCACGGCGACCCTCTCAGGCTGGAATCTCGGCGGCGCACCCACCCTTTCCTATGACACCGCCGGTCAGCCGGGGGACATTCTCGCCGTTGCGCCTCCCTTCCCCACCGGGCCCGCCAACAGCATTTGCTATCAGGTGGGGGCGCTCCCCGAATTGCTGGAAACCGAACCGAATGACACGGTGGGCGGCGCGCAGTCCGCAGAACTTCCCGTGACAGTGAACGGACGCATCGGCTTTCCGGGTGATGCTGATCTCTTCAGGATAGGGGGACACGCCGGGGAGGCGGTGGTGGTGGAGGTCACGGCCCGAAACCTCCAGTCGCCCCTGGACGCCCTGATTCGTCTGCGCAACGAAGCCGGCGACACTATTGCGTTTAACGACGATGTCATGGAGAAGCGCGGGGAGCTCCATGTGGGGCTGGGAACACTCACACAGGGCGCGGATCCATTTCTGGAGGCTGTTCTCCCAACGGACGGCGACTACTGGGTCGAGGTGACGGACGCCCGCCGTCACGGGGGCACGGACCACGCCTACCGACTCCGCATCAGCGCCCCGGCGCCTGACTTCGCCCTGTTCATGACCCCGTCCTCCCTTACCATCCCCCCCGGCCGCGACGCGGTCTTCACGGTGCACGCTCTGCGCCGCGAGGGCTTCGCCGGGCCGATTGACGTGTCTCTGACAGGCGCGCCGCCGGGCTTCCAGGTGACCGGCGGACGCATTCCCCAAGGCTGCGATTCCGTGCGCATGACCCTTTCCGCGCCCGCGCGCGGCATCAGGGACGTTTTCCCGCTCACACTGGAGGGGTGCGCGGTGTCTGGGGAAACGCGCGTCTGCCGTCCCGTCCGGCCCGCTGATGATGTCATGCAGGCTTTTCTCTACCGGCATCTGGTTCCGGCGCAGACCCTCGTTGGAACTGTTCGCGGAAAAGTCCTCCCCGGCCGGGTGCGCCTTTCCGCCGGAGAACCCGTCTCCCTGTGTTCCGGAGGAAAGTGCGAAGTCGAAGTGCTCTGTCCCAGGGGCTTCCCTCCGCAGGAGACGCGCCTCCAGCTCAACGCGCCTCCAGAAGGGGTCTCTCTGGAAGGATTCGAGCGGACACCACGGGGATTCCGGTTCCGGATATCCCTGGCGGGCGCCGCGCTCCCGAACGGGTATGAGGAGAACCTCATTGTGGAGGCCGTGGCCACGGTGAACACCAAGACCAAGGCGGGCAAAGAGGAAATGCGGGAAGTACTCCTGGGGGTACTTCCCGCAATCTCCATCCGTGTCGTGGAACCGCAGCCAGCCTCTCCCGGCGGCGCCGCTGTCAACGCGTCGTAGCAGGCGCGCCCGTCCGGTCTGGCGGCCTCAACTCACGTCGAAGCCCGCCGCGAGCAGGCCGAGAAGGTTCGCCACGGCCGGCGTGACGGGCGCGGTGCCTGGATAGCGAACAAACTCGCAGTGCCCGTCCATGTAAAGGACGTTGCACCCGCCCGGCAGGTGGTTGAACACGCTGAGGCCCGCCCCGGAACCGATCAGGTCGCCCATGATCGGCAGGGTGCTCTGCGCCATGGCGCTGGCCCCCGGATTGTTGATGTCCGTGATCAGGAACCGCTCAATCCCCTCGCGGATGCGGTGGATGGTGGTCTGGCCCCCGTTGCCGGCCGGCGGCGTCACCTCGTAGTCGTCATCCATGGCCTGCCGGGCGGGCGACTCCAGCTGCCGGTTTGCCGGGTTAAGCAGTGACGGGAGAAGTTTGGGGAGAAGGAACTCGAAAAGCTGGGCAAGCTGCACCGGAACATTTTCGGCGAGGGCCCGCGAGACAAGGGCCGGGTCAATGTCGGGAAAGGCCGCCGGCACGGCGCTTGCAAACGCCGGCGCGCACGCGCTCAGCAGCGCCTCATATTCCGGGCGGCTGTCCATGCGGTCAAACACCCACCCAAGATAGGCGTAACTCTCCTGCATCATGAACGCCCGCGCCTGGATCCACGTTTCCCCCTTCTGATAGGTGCGGTCCAGAAAGTTGCTGTGCCAGGTCTGGTCGCCGGGATTGTCGCAGCAGTACAGCATGTCCACCGTGCCGTGGGAATCCGACGGGCAGATCAGAATCGCCACGTCTGTCAGGTACTCAGGGTACGTGGAAAAGGGGTCGGCGGCAAAGGCGACATAGGGCCACGACGCCACCGGTGGAAAGGAGCCGCCCTTTGCCTCGTTGGCATACATTTTGAAAATGATGCCCCACTGCTTAAGGTTGTTTTGGCAGCTGGAGCGCCGCGCCGCCTCGCGCGCCCGCGCCAGTGCCGGCAGAAGAATGGCCGCAAGAATTCCAATGATTGCGATGACAACAAGAAGTTCGATCAGGGTAAAACCGGTCCTTCGCATAATAGTGCTCCTCCTGGCACACATTACCCCGACGGAATCCCCGCCTCCCATGAGACGGAAACTGCGGACGAGGATCCGTGTGTTTTCACAATAGAATAGACCTCCTGCTTGGAATTGTCAACACCCCCGTCCCAGGACTTCCCGAATCGCCGGGCAGAAGGGGGCTTCGCGCCGTCTTCAAGCCAACGGCGAACGTCCGCAAGGGGCCGCTTGCGCGCCCTCTTCACCGGGAATGCGGCCTGGGCAGGGGATGTTATGGAGGCTGCTCCAAATGAAAAGGAGGCGCGCATGACCGCGTACTTGGTGGTCTGCCTTGTGTCGCTGCTCACCTCCGGCGTCACCCTGTATTCCGGGTTCGGGCTGGGCACCGTGCTTCTGCCGGTGTTCGCGCTCGTCTTCCCCCCGGAGACCGCCATCGCGGCGACGGCCCTCGTGCACGGGGCCAATAACGTGTTCAAACTGGCACTGGTCGGCGCCAGGGCGGACCGGGGACTGGTCCTTCGCTTCGGGCTGCCGGCCATCGCGGCGGCTGCCGCCGGCGCGGCCGCCATGGGGTATGTTTCCCATTTCGGCGAGATCGTCCGGTACAGTGTCGGACCGCGCGAGGCGGTGGTCACACCGCTCAAACTGGCCATGGCGGGGCTCATGGTGTTCTTCGCCGTGTTTGAGCTTCTGCCCCGGCTGCGCGCGCTTCGCTTCGACCGCAAGTATCTTGTCTTGGGCGGCCTGCTTTCGGGGTTCTTTGGCGGGTTCTCCGGACACCAGGGGGCTCTGCGCTCCGCCTTCCTCGTGAAGGTGGGCGTTTCCACCGGGGCTTTTGTGGGCACCAACGCGGTGATCGGCTTCCTGGTGGATGCCGTCCGCATCGCGGTCTACGCCTGGGTGTTTCTGGCGGCGGGGGAGGGCAGCCCCATCGCCCCCGGCGAATGGCCCCTGATCCTTGTGGCGGCTCTGAGCGCCTTCGCGGGCGTCCTGCTCGGCAAGCGCCACCTTCACGCGGTGACCATGGGAACGGTGCAGACCCTGACCGGGGGGCTTCTGGTGGCCATCGCCGTCGCGCTGGGGTCGGGGCTCGTGTGAGACGCACCCCGCCGCCCCGCTTGGTGTACACTGGATTCCCAACAGGAAAGGGTCGTTTCATGCCGTGCAGACCGTTCATTCTTGCCGCAACGCTTGCCGCCGTGTGCATTGCCTGTCTCGTCCCCGCCCATGCCGAAGAGGGCGGCGGGGAATATGTGCCGCTGTTCAACGGGAAGGACCTGGAGGGATGGACGCCCAAAATCAAGGGGTATCCCCTGGGCGAGAACCACGGCGACACCTTCCGCGTGGAGGACGGGGTCATCAAGGTCTGCTACGACCAGTACAAAGCCTTCGATGAGAAGTTCGGCCACCTGTTTTACAAGACCCCCTTCACGGACTACCGCCTGCGCGTGGAATACCGGTTCACCGGCGAGCAGGTGGAGGGCGGGGCCGGTTGGGCCTTCCGCAACAGCGGCGTCATGATCTGCGGGCAGGATCCGAAAACCATGGGCCTCAACCAGGACTTCCCCGCGTCCATCGAGGTGCAGCTTCTCGGGGGCAAGGGCACCGGCGAGCGCCACACGGTCAACCTCTGCACGCCTGGGACGAATGTGGTGATGAACGGCGCGCTGCACACCGCCCACTGCACCGATTCCACCTCGAAGACCTACCACGGCGACCAGTGGGTGACGGTGGAAATCGAGGTCAAGGGCGGCAACATCCGCCACATTATTGACGGCGAGACGGTCCTGGCGTACAGCGAGCCGCAGCTCGACCCCTCCGACAAGGACGCCAAGGCGCTGTTGGACGCCGGCGCGCCGAAGATCCTGACCGGCGGCACCATCTCCCTCCAGTCAGAAAGCCATCCCGTCGAGTTCCGCAGAATCGAGATCATGGAACTCAAGAAGTAGGCTCCTGCGCGGCGCCCGAACTGTTATTGAAGTGCGGCGATGTGCTCCGCCGCCGCGCGCCGGATCTTCTGCAGCGTGGAGGTGCGGAGGACTTCGTCTTCGCGGGGTTGCCGGCTCATGGGGTTGTGGAAGGGAAGGGCCTCCACCAGCGCGGCGATCTCTTTTTCCGCCCGGTCCGCGCGCTTCTGAAGGCGGGGGCTTCCGCCGGCGCGGGCGGTCCTTACCGCCTCCGCCAGCGTGTGCAGGTACAGGTAGTCGTTGTACCCCTCGCGCAGGGCCTCCCACGCCACTGTCGGGATCGAGCCCTGATAGCTGCTCCAGTCGTTGGGACGCAGCAGGTGCGGGTAGACCGTTGTCTGGTCCTTCGGCTCGGAATCGTTCTCCGGCGCGCCGTCGAAGTCGTTGAAGGGATCCGCGTGCGGGCGGCTGAAGGTCCAGGTCACCTGGCTCTTGGCGCCCGTCTTCCAGAAGAACAGCCCCGCCCCGTAGCGGTTGAAGAACAGGCCGGACTCCTGCGGGTACGGGTTGGAGTAGCAGCCCGTGCCGTACCACCAGAACTCTGCGCCGCTCTTTTCGCACGCCTCGCGGGCCTCCCGCGCCCGCGCCTCCTCCGAAACCAGTCCGGAGACAAAACAGGGGGCGGTGAGGAACTCCGCAGCCTTCTCCAGGAAGTTGATGTTGAAGAAGGTGGCGTAGGTAAGCGCCCCGGCGGCGTGCCAGCACTGGTACTCCTGGATGGCGAAGGTGTTGTCCCCCGTGGGCTCGTCCACCCCGTAGAAATACCACGGCGCCCCGGCGTCCTTCGTCGTCTCGACAATCACCCGCGCCGCGTCCGTCACGCCCTTTTTAAGCGCCTCCGGCCAGACGTCCTTCGACAGGTCGCATTCCAGGCCCAGCCCCTCGCGCACCCGCGCGGGGATTCCGCTGAAGGAGCACACGTGCGGCCCCGTCATGCCGACAGTCTGGCAGCGCTCGACCAGCGTGCGGTAGGGCGTGTCGTCAAACGTGATGCGCCCGTCCGCCATTCCCGACAAGTCCAGGTCGCCGAAAGGCACGGACACCAGGCCGTTGAACCCGTGGGCGGCAAAGTCCCGCAGGTCGCCCATGACCTGCTCCTCGCTCATCGAACTCCAGCGTCCCTCATCGCAGTACAACAGCCAGTGCTTATCCTCCGGATGCGTCAGGCGGAAGGGGAGTATCTCCAGCGTGAGGGGAAGCACCAGCGCCTTTCCCCCCACTCCGCCCAGGGAAAGCGAGCCCTTGTGACGGCCTGGGGCCGCGTCCGCGCGCGCCGACACCGTCAGCCAGATGCCCGCCGTGGCGCCTTTCTTGAGGTCAAAAGGCTCCTCTTTCAGCACCCCGTCCTTCACCGGAACCGTGCGGTTTCCGCCGGAGAAGGGGAGCAGCAGCTCCGGCACAATGGTCCACCGGCGGGACTTCCAGCCGGTCCGCTGCGGCCAGCAGTGCAGGTGCCGCAGTTCCACCGACACCGGCGTGTCCTTGGTGTCCACCGCCGCGCAAAGTTTCTGAAAGTCCCTCACCGCGTGGACCCCGACCCATACCGCGGTGGTCTCGCCGGGCGTCACAACCGCCTCCAGCCCCTTCACCCGTTCCTCCTTCTTCGGCACCCGGTCGGGCACATACTCCCCCGGATCGTCTGTTTGGAAGGCGATCAGCCCCGCGCCGGACTCCGCCCGGGACGGTTTCGGCGCCGCCCAGTCCCTGCCCGGCGCCGCGGTCATCTCCACGAACGGCTCCCCCTCGTCCACCACGTCATAGACGACCCCGCCGATTTCCACGGGCGCGGCGAACGCCGCAGGGAACAAAACAAAGAGAAGAAGAAGAGTCCCAGCACACACACCGGCACGCGTACCCATCGCATTGACCTCCCAGGTTCCCGCGCCGCCCGGCGCGGAGTTCACAGCGTAGCCGACCCCGACCTGTCCGCTCAATTTCTTTCCGGGCTTGGGGGAGACCTCACCCCTCAACTGCGGGATTCATCGTCTGGCTCAGGCGTGGGGCTGGGTCCAGGCGACCTTGACTTCGGGGTGAAAATGGCATTTATAGTCGCTGTTCACGCTCGATTCGATTTTCGCGCGGACATAGAGGTCGTCGTGCGCCATGCGGTAGGAGGCCTCGACGCCTTCCACGATATCCACTGTTTGGCCGATTTCGGGGGAATACACGGGGATGGTGCGCGCCGTGTGGCCTTTCACGGCGGGGGCATCCACGGTCCGGACAGTCTGGTCGAAGCCGCGCTTGGTGGCGATGAAGCGGATGCGGTAGTTCACGCCGGGCTCCGCCTGGACGCTGACGCGCAGGATCCGGCGGCGGGGCTTGAACGTGATGTCATCCAATGACACGCCGGTCGAGGCGTAGAAATCGCCGGCGTGCATGGCCTTCAGCAGGGCATCGGCGCTGAGTTCGTTCGCGCGCACCATGACCCAGGCATCGGCAACGCGCTGGTTCGGGGTGCGGTTGATGTAATAGTGCGTGTCATCGGAGCCGGCGCCAAAGAGCAGCGGCGCGCCCTGAACCGAGCGGAAGGCGTTGACCGCATCCCAGAAGGAGTCGAGCGTCACGTTTTGGGCGTCGGGATGCGGGGCGAAGGAGGAGCCGCCGTTGCAGACCTCGAAGAACCGGACCTCCGGGTTCTCGATCAGGAAGCGGGGCTGAACATCCCAGTAAATCCACTGCGGATGGTTCAGCATCAGCAGGTGGGGGCGTTTCATCGCGGCGGCCATGGCAGCCGCCTCCCGGGCCGTTTGGCGGATCACCGCAGTCTCGTCGAGGCCGCTGTCCTTGAAATCCTTGACCAGCGGCCCGCCTTTCACAAAGGGGAGCACGTCGGGCAGGTTGATGTAATTCAGGTGGACATTGACCCCGTCCCGGGCGGAGGTCATTTCAACGCCCGGCATCAGGAGAAACTCTCCGGGAACCTCGGAGCGCTTGCGCATCTCGTCGTAGGTCTTCAGGCGCACCTGTGTCTTGCCCCCGGACTGCCGGGTCTCGGCTTCCTGGGGGTAGTCGCGGAGGTACGCGTCATAAACGGGCGGCGTGACGTCCGGCGGCCATTTGGATTCTTCCTTCTCGACGTTTTTCCAGTGGTTCGGGTCGTCCGCGAAAACATTGTGTTCGCTCAGGGAGAGGAAGTTGTAGCCCAGCTTTTTGTAGATGTCAACGGCCTGCTCCGGGAAGGCGCGGCCGTCCGACCAATAGGTGTGCATGTGCAGGTTGCCGCGGAACCACGCGCCGCCGCGCCCCCCGCGTCCCGCAGTTTGGCATCCCCCCGCCATCAGGGCCAGCGCGCCCCCCCCCATGACTCCCAGCGCCTGCCGGCGCGTAATCCGCATGCTCATTCCGAAACTCCTCTCCTTGCTGTCATGCGCGCAGAGTGCGCGACAAACAAAGCGTATGCCGCTGCGAGTATAGCCTGCAAAAGGGTCCGTTTCAAGAGGACATGGCCCCCAAACGCCAGATAGAAACCGTCATGGACAGACTCAAGAGTAGGCACGTCATTGCGCGCAGGGCCTGAAGCACCCTCGCTCTCACCCCGGCCCCGGTCTCACAATGCCTTCTCCGGCGATCAGGGAAGCCGCGTACAAGGACACGCAACGTCAGGCGTGGAGTTCGTAACCCCCGTTTCCCGTCATGCAGTCTCCGTCCAGCCCTGCCCTGGCGTCCAATGGAGGCGGGGCGAATGGCCGGAGAGGACGGAGTCCAGGACCGGTGCGAGAAACCCGCGAAGGGACGAGACAACCTCCCCGAGGTCAAGGTCCGTTTTGCCGGGAATCGTGCGCCGCAGAAATGCCTTCCACTGCGTCTGCTTGGCTGGGTTGGCGGCAAACTCATCCTCAAGCCCGGACGGCAGCCGCGGCGGCAGGTCGCGGCCACGCCGTTTGAGAGTGGCGTCGAGGGCCCGGGCCAGTGCGGCAGCCTCGAACGGAAACTCCCGCGCGAGCGCCCACAGGTCGTAGTAGTCCTTCATGCGGCTGTTCTGAAGTCCAAGAAGGATCATGGCGTCAACCTTTTCCGCCACAACCGCCTCTCTGGGGTACGCATGCATTTCGGGATGTGGGAGGTCGAGCAGGACAGGATAGGCAACCTTCTGTGGGTCGGGCACAACGGCGTCTCCGAATCCGACATCCACTGAGACGCGCAGCTGAATGTTTCCGAGCTGTCCGGGAATCGTGACCCGCAGTCCCTGATAGTTCTCGGTCTCCCGGATTTCCTCGATCTCGATTCCGGCACTGAGGAACTGGGTTCCGTCGTCTTCGACGGGCACGGCGCACGCCTCCTCGAAGATGCCTCGCAGGGTTTCGGCCGAAAGATCGCCGAGACCAAGCAGGTCCAGATCCCGTGTGGGGCGGTGCCCGTCTCCCATCCAAAGAAAGAACAGGACCGCGCCCTTTAGAACAAACCTGTCCGCGTGGGACGAACGCGAGAGACGGTACATCAGGCGTTCGACCCCATACCGCACCAGGGTGTGGCTGTGGTTCACCCGGCGTTCACGCGAATAGTTCAACAGTCTCGCCTGGATCGAATGAGACCGGGGCGTGCTCAAAGCAGCGCCTCCAGGTAGGGCTGCATGACACGCTCGACACGGCAGACCCTGGCGTGTCTCGTGAGATCGTCAATGGTGCCCTTGCGCTGGCGCAGATAATCCCTTAGCGCTTCGGCGGCCACATCCACGCCGATCTTGTTGCGGTATTTGAAGCTGTCCGCGACGGTTTTTGCGGCCGAAAACACCCGGAGCTCCGCCCCGTTCACCTCATGGCGTTCCACGCCGTCCTTCAGCGAGTCGGCGGAGAAGCGGGCGATGCGCAGCCGAACAAGGCTGATCCGGGGGATCTCCTTGGACTCGCCGATGGCAAGCCAGACCTCAAAAGGACTCTGGGTGGTCATGCCGTGAAACTGGAGCGCCGAAAGAAGGCAAATCACCCCGTGCGGCACAAGTGCGCAGACTTCGACCAGGCTGCGGTGTTCCGTTTGGACCGCGCCGGGAAGGGAGTAGAGGCCCCGGTCCAGACGTTCAAGCAGCCCGCGCCCGCATGCGACCGACAGACACTGGCGCGGGATTCCGTGTCCGGCCAGATCCCGGGCGCGAATCAGCCCTTTCGCCTCGGCCAGATGCAGGAGCTTTTCAAGGGGCGTTGTCATAGCACCATGATTTTACTTAATCACTGGACTTGCTGTCAAGTCCGGCGGTATTGTAAGAAATGAGGCTCTTGACCAGTTCGCAGCAGTTTGTCTAATCCGACCCGATGTCTCGTGGGGATGGGGGAAGGGGCGCGCAAGAACAGCCATAACCGCCTTTACGACAAAGGCCCGAGACACAAGGTCTCGGGCCTTCGCGCTGGCGTATCCGAACCGCCGTAAGGCGGCAAACATTTCTGGCTCCGCGAGCAGGACTCGAACCTGCGACCTAGTGGTTAACAGCCACCCGCTCTACCAACTGAGCTATCGCGGAAGAATTGTCCAAAGATAATAGCAGACAAACGCCGCATGCTTCAACTTTTCGGCCGTTGCTTGAGCGCCGGAAGTGCGCTCCGGGGAAGGATTGTGCTACCCTTGGGCACGGTCTCCCTGCTGCAATGAAAGCCCTTGCACGACCGGAGCGACCAAAACCGGTTATTCGAGAAAGTCCAGAATATGCCCGATTGGAGCCCCACTTCCTGGCGGTCGCATGCGGCGGCGCAGCAGCCCGCGTATGACGATCCCGCCGCCCTCGACCGCGCGGTGAAGGAACTGTCCACCAAACCGCCGCTGGTCGCGATGGGCGAGGTGGAGCGGCTGCGCGCCGAGCTGGCCCTGGCCGCGGAGGGGCGCCGTTTTGTGCTGCACGGCGGCGACTGCGCCGAGCGCTTCGCCGACTGCACGCGGGAATCGCTCACCGCCAAGTTCCAGGTGCTGCTTCAGATGAGCCTGGTGCTCACCTACGCCACCCGGCGGCCCGTCATCCGCATCGGGCGCATCGCGGGGCAGTATGCCAAACCGCGCAGCGCCGACACCGAGACCGTGAACGGCGCGGCCCTGCCCGTGTACCGGGGCGACCTGGTCAACGATGTGACCCCGGCGCCGGAGGCCCGCCGGGCCGATCCGGCCCGGCTCCTGGACGGCTATTACCACTCCGCCGCCAGCCTGAACTTCCTGCGCGCCCTCATCGAGGGCGGCTTCGCCGACCTGCACCACCCGGAGCAGTGGGATTTGGGGTTCATCGAGCAGAGCCGGAACTCCGTCGAGTACCGCCGCGTGGTGGACGCCATCCGCGACGCCGTCACGTTCATGGAGACCGTGGGCGGGGCTGCGGAGACCCTTCAGCGGGTCTCGATGCACACCTCCCATGAGGCGCTGCTGCTCCCCTACGAGGAGGCCATGACCCGCCGGGAGGGGGAAAGCTGGCTCAACAGCAGCGCGCATTTTCTGTGGCTCGGCTACCGGACGGCCCAGCCCGACAGCGCCCATGTGGAGTATCTGCGCGGCGTGCGCAACCCCGTGGGCGTCAAGGTGGGGCCCGGCACCGATGTCGAGCGCCTGCTGGGCATCCTCAACGTGCTGGACCCGGACCGGGAGCCCGGACGGGTGACGCTCATCACCCGGTTCGGCGCGGAGCGCGCCGCGTCCGGCCTGCCGCCCCTGCTTCAGGCCGTCTCCGCCACGCGGCGGCAGGTGGTGTGGAGCTGCGACCCCATGCACGGCAACACGCGCCCCGCCGGCGACGGACGGAAGACCCGCCGCATGTCCGACATTTTCGCCGAGCTCGAGCAGACCTTCGAGGCCCACGAGGCCGTGGGCACCCGGCTCGGAGGCGTGCATTTCGAGATGACGGGAGAGGCGGTCACGGAGTGCCTCGGCGGCTCCGGCGGCGTGGAGAAGGAGGACCTGGGCCTCCGTTACCAGACCGCCTGCGACCCCCGCATGAACGGGGCGCAGGCGCTTGAAATGGCCTTCCTGATTGCCCGTTTCATGCGCTGACACTTGCCAAGCCCCCCCGCAATCGCGTATCCTTTCGCCCATTCCGTCGCCCCGATAGTTCAGTGGATAGAACGAGCGCCTCCTAAGCGCTAGACACAAGTTCGATTCTTGTTCGGGGCACCATTTTTCCCCTGCGGAGTCCCCCCATGCCCGTAAAAATCATCCTCTCCGACATAGACGGCTGCATCTCCCCCGAGGAGTCCATGGCCTGGGACGAGGCCCTGTTCGGCCGCTTCGTCCGCGTGTGCCGTGCGGCGGCGGCGGGGGAGGGGCAGCTGCCCCCCCTGACCCTCTGCACCGGCCGCCCCCAGCCCTATGTCGAGGTGCTGCTGAAGATTCTGGACATCCGGCTCCCCGCCATCTGCGAGGGCGGCGCCGTGCTCTACTCGCTCCGCGACAACCGGTCCCTCTTCGTCCCGTCCATCCAGCCGGACCAGATCCGCAAGCTCCAAGCACTCCGCGCCGCCATCCAGGACGAGGTCTTCCCCGCGTATCCCGAGCTGGTCTACCAGTTCGGCAAGGAGTCGCAGATGTCCCTCTTCTGCGAAGACCCGGACATCTTCCCCGACGTCACCCGGCGGGTGCAGGCGCTGGTCGCCGCCATCCCCGGACTCAACGTCCACATCTCGCCGTCGCGCTACTACCTCAACATAGACCTCGCGGGCGTCACCAAGGGCGGGGCGATCAAACTCCTGCTCGACGGCCTCGGCATCGCCCGCGACGAGGCCGCCGGCATCGGCGACACCATGGGCGACTGGTCCATCCGCGAGGCCGTCGGCTTCTTCGCCTGCCCGGCCAACGCCGTCCCCCAACTCCGCGAGGCGGCCGACTACGTCTCCCCCCACAACGATCTCGCCGGGATTCTGGACATTCTGGAGCGCCCCGAACTCCGGATGGGCTGACCTCGTTTCGGGGGGCTCCGTTCCCGCCCGCCGCACACGTCCGACCTGTCCGACTTGTCCGACCTGTCGGACCCGTCTGACCGGTCTGACTTCCGCAGCCAATTCCGTCCTTTCTGGAACTCTTTCCCCCGTTCGTGAATAATCTTGGTGTGGCCCCGAGGGGCGTGCGCCCACCGGGGTCCACGGCAAGCAACTCGAAGGGGTTCCGTCCATGAACCGCCACGCCGCCCGCCTGACACGTTCTCTCCTGCCAACCGCCCTGGCTTTCGCCATGCTGCTGTCCGCGCCGTCATTGGCGCAGGACACGCCGGCAGCATCGCCGTCCGCGCTCCGGATTACGGGGGTTTATCCCGTGTCCGAACTGCCGTTCACGGACACCATCGTCTTCTATTTCAACAAGGACCTCGCCGCGCTCCCTGAGAACACGTCGCCTGTGAGTCTTATGACTGTCGAGCCGGAGATTGCCCCATCGAAGGCATTCACGTCGGGGAACGCCCTGGTCGCGCAGTTCAACAGCTCCAGACTAAAAGATATTGCCTACCTGCGGATCACCCCGTCGCCGACGCTTCTGGCTGCCGACGGGACGACGTTTTCGGAAGCGCCCAACGGGTTCTACTTCGCCCTGGGATTCGACCTCCCAAGGATTTCTCTGGACGGCACCCCCGTGCTTGAGGAGGGGCGCATCGTCTACAAGGTGCTCCTTCCGGTTTCCAGGCAGATGTTCCTCGAGCATTTCACCCTGGAGCTTATTGATGCGGCCCAGTCACCCATCACCTCGCAATTTGCTGACGGGAACGGTTCCGACAGAAGCGTGCTTCTCATTTTCCCCGAATCCACAACCTTCCCCGTATCCATGGCCTGCAAAGCCAAAGACAGTCTCCCCTCCGAACTCTCCGCAGTCTTCGCGAACGTCCTGTCCGGATCCATTCCGGACCCCTGGATCAAAGCAGAGGCGGTAAACTGGATAACACGGCGGGAGGCGGAATTTCTCGAGTTGTCCTTTTCGCGAGCCCTGGACCTTGAGGCCTTGAAGGGCGCCCTTACGCTCACCGTGGAGGCAACGGGCGCGCAGGTGCCGTTTCAACTGAACGCGGGATACGGGGGCAGGTATGTGGTGTTTCCAGATATTTCCGTTCTGGAGCCGGACAGTGTTGTGCGCGTCACCGTAAAGGCGCCCGTTCCCGGAGAAAACGGCAACAAGTTGGTAAAGGACTTCTCCAAGACCGTTCAGCGCGTTCCGTCCACATGGGACCAGCCCGAGCCTGAGGCGCAAGAGACCAAGAGCCTCAACGTCAACTGGAACAGCTGGGAAAACAACGGAGCCCGGGGCCCCTATCATCAGATCGTCTTCAACGCCCCTCCGGACTTGGAGACCCTCAAGCAGTCGCTGACCATCTCCCCGGAGGTTGCCGACATCACCGTCACCGCCAGGGGGCGCGGCGCGGTCGCCGTGTCGGCCCAGTTCAAAACCGGAATGGTGTACACCCTCACCATCCCCGAGGGCCTCAAGAGCGCGGACGGCACCCGGACGCTCGGCAATCCCGTCACCCTTGTCACGGAAGAGATGCCGAAATTCACCTTTGCGGGCTTTGATTTCGGCGGAAAATGCTACATTCCCAACAACGTCTTCGGCCCCCTGGCGCTGAACGCGCTGAATGTCTCCGAGGCGGAGGTTTCGGTTCACCGGGTTTTCCCCTCCAACATCGCCCGCGCCGTGAACGAGCTTGGGGACACCCCCACCGGATCCTACGTGAATGAAACGCTCGCCGAGCTTCTCAACACCAGGAAGATCGCCGTTCCCGAGAACCCGGACGTCATGCAGCGGGTGCCTGTGGACATCGCCGCCCTTCTGCCCGCGGACCGGCGCGGCGTGTTCACCCTCTCCACCCAGCCGTCGGACTGGGCGAACACGCAGATGGTCCTCTGGACCGATCTCGGCGTGGTGGGCCACTGGAAGGACGACGAGGTGCTGGTCTTCGTCCACGACCTGCACACGCTCGCCCCCGTGGCCGGGGCGACGGTGTCCGTCTGGTCGTCCAAATCGCAGCAGATGGCCGCCCTCGTGACAGACCGCGACGGGATTGCGCATTTCTCCGCCTTGGAAAGCCGCCTGGGAACCCCCGTGGTGGCCGTGGTGGAAACACCGAAGGACGCCACCTTCCTCAAGCTGGAGCACCGCGAGCAGGACACGCCGCAGGTGTCGGCGGGCCTCACCCCCTTCGACTATGACGGCTACGACGCCTTCCTCCACTGCGACCGGAACCTCTACCGTCCCGGGGAGACAGTCCATGCCCGGTGGATCGTGCGGACACGGTTCACCGAGGCCGCCGCAAACGTCCCCCTGCTGTTCCAGCTCCAGAACCCCAAGGGGCGCGTGATCCAGTCCACCCCGGTCACCCTGTCCGAATTGGGCACCGGCGGGCTGGACATCGTCACGGAAAAGTCCCACCTCACCGGAAAATATACGGCGGAGCTGAGGGTGCCCGGGGCGGACGCCCCCTGCGGCACGGCGGTCTTCACGCTGGAGGAGTTTGTGCCCAACCGGATGAAGGCCACCGTCGCCGTCGGCGCGCCGCTGATCACCCCCGACACCCCCGTGGAGATCAAGGTCACGGCCGAGAACCTGTTTGGCGGCCCCGCTGCGGGACGCAACGCCGAGGGCTTCGTCCTCCTGCGCCCCGGCATGTTTAAACCCGACCAGTGGCCGGGGTTTTCGTTCACCAACGACTCCGTCATGGACCCCATTCTGGAGAAACTGGGCCAGAAAACCACGGACCCCGAGGGGGTGGCGGCCTTCTCCTACACCTACAAGGGCCGCGAGAACATCACCATGCCCCTGGAGGCCACCATCCTCGGATCGGTCTATGAAATGGGGGGCAGGGAGGTGCGCGGCAGCGCCCAGGCCCTCGTCTTCCCCGCGCCGGTGGCGCTGGGCGTGGCACTCGCATCCGTCCCCGGAGACACCGGCACCGTGGAGGTCTCCGTGGCCGCCGTCAAGGCAGACCAGCAGCCCGCGGAACTCGCCACGGTCTCCGTTGTGCTGGAGTCGGAGGACTGGGTCTACAACGTGCGTCGGTACGTTGGACGCAACGAGCCCTGGTATGTCAAGGTCTTCCGGGCGGTTCAGACCAACGAGGTGCCCCTGACGGCGGGCAGGGGGACGACAAGTTTTCCCGTCAGCGAAGAGTGGGGGCGGTTCCGGGTGCGGGTGGTCTCCAAGGAAACACCCCTGTACGCCTCGGCCACCTTCCTCAGCCGCTGGGACCGGTTGGAACTGAACGCCCCGTCGAGCCCCAGCCTCATCCGCCTCTCGGTGAACAAGGAGGTCCACACCCCCGGCGACGCCTGCGAGCTGCACATCCAGGCGCCCTATGACGGCGTGGCCTTTGTCGCTGTGCAGAACGACCGGTTCCGCGACGCGAAGGTGGTCCCCGTGGTCAACGGCGAGGCGCTGCTTTCCTTCGTGGTCACACGCGACCATTTCCCCAACGCCTGGCTGGAGGTCACGGTGGTCCGCAAATCGGACCCGAACCCGGCGCAGGCGCACCCGTTCAGCAGCTTTGCCATGGCGGAGCTGAAGGTGAGCGACGCGTCCAACCGCATTGAGGTGGCCCTGCCGAACCTCCCGACGGAGGTGCGGCCCGCCCAGCATGTGGAGTTCACCGTGGAGACAAAGGACGCGAAGGGCGTCCCTGTTTCCTCCGAGGTGACCCTGGCGGCCGTGGACGAGGGCATCCACAACATTCTGGAGTTCGCCAACCCCGACCCCTTCACCTTTTTCCAGCGCCCGCGCCTGCCGCGCTTCAACTACGCCCACTACTACGACAAGGTGGCCTACGACTTCACCCCCGCCAACGTGGGCGGCGACGCCATCCTCAAACGCCTGGGAGGCGCGCCGCAGATCGGCGACAACTGGATCAAGCCCGTCGCCCTGTGGTCCGGTGCCGTGCGCACGGACGCGAACGGCCTCGCCACCGTCGGGTTTGACCTGCCCGAGTTCAACGGCCAGCTCCGCCTCGTCGCCGTGGCGGCGACCCCCGGTTCCACCGGTTCCACGGCGGGCAGCATCTTCGTCCGGCGGCCCTACATCCTCCAGACCAGCATGCCGCGTTTTGCCCTGCCCGGCGACACCTTCGCCTGCGGGGCCTCGGTGATCAACACCACCCAGGAGCCCTGCCAGGCCGTCATCCGCTGGCGCTCCGAGGGCACCCTGTCCGGGGCGGGGGAGAAAACCCTGACCCTGGCGCCCGGCGCCACCGCGTCGGACCGCTTCGAGTTCTCCGCCTCCGCCATGGGCCAGGGCCGCATCCTTTGGGAGGCCGACATCCTCCCGGCGGCGGGAGGCGCCCCCCTGGAGCGCCTCGCCCAGGATGCCCCCATCCCCGTGCGCGCCCCCGCCGCGTGGCAGTCGGAGGTCAAACAATATGTCGTGAATCCCGGCGAAACCCGGTCCTTTGAAAACACCCAGCTCGCCGGGGACCACACCCTGGAGCACACGCTGAAGGTGTCCGCCAACCCGCTCCACCGGCTGCAGCGGAATCTGGCCTATCTGATTCACTACCCCTATGGATGCGTGGAACAGACCACCTCCGGCGCCATGCCCCTGCTGCTGCTGCGCCACCACACAGAACTCTTTGAGGGGGTGCTTCCCGGGGCGAACAAAGTCACCCTGGAGATGCTGAACGGATACGTGGCCGCCGGAGTCTCCCGGCTTCTGGGCATGCAGACCCCGTCCGGTGGACTGGGCTACTGGTCCGGGTCCAGCGAGACCTATGTGTACGGGTCGGTTTACGCCGCCCACTTCCTCACCCTCGCCCGTCTTGAAAACGCGGCGGAAGTTCCCGAGAAGCCGTTCCGTTCTCTTCAGGACTATCTCCGGAAGGTGATGAACGGGCACTTCAACGGCGGCTATGAGTTCGGGGACCTCTACACCCGCGCCTATGCGCTGTATGTGCTCGCGCTGGACGGGCAACTGGACGCAGTGGAGGCCATTTCGCGGTTTGACCGCGTCACCATGCCGGAATCCGGAAGATGGCTGCTGGCCGCCGCGTTGGCGCGCAACACCAACGACCCCGCGCGGGTCGCCGAATACATCAAGACGGCCCCGGCCAAACCCTACACCGACACCTGGCGGTCCGGCGACCTTAACTCCGAAATCCGCGAGGTCTCGGTGAAGGCGCTCGCGGCGGTTCAGGCGGGCATGCCCGACACGGAAATCCAGCCGCTGGTGAACCGACTCGTGGAATGGATAGACCAGAATCTCGTCTACTACTCCACGCAGGAGGCCGCCTTTGTCATCACCGCCCTCAATGCCTGCCTTTCGAGGGCCTCGACGGACTTGACCGCCGCTGCGGGGACCATCACCGGCCCGGACGGGGTGGGGAACGTGCAGGCCGGCGGTTCCTGGCAGGGTGCGGCGAAGGGGCCGGGCAAGACGTTTACCGTGGCCAACACAGGTGCAACTCCCCTGTATGTCGCGCACACCTGCATGGGCCTTCCGACACTGCCCCGGACTGAACCGGTGGCGGAGGGGATGACGCTGTCGCGCACGGTCTCCACTGCGGAAGGCGCGCTTCTGGCAGCCGACGCCCCGCTCACCCACGGGGGAAGCTATCTCGTGGACCTCGCCATCCAGGTGCCTTCCGATCGGGAGAACGTCATCCTCTCCGACATTCTCCCCGCCGGACTGGAGATCGCGAATCCGCGGCTGGACCGAAACGCCCTGGTCAAGATGGGCAAGATTGCGGAGACCAAGGCGCAGGACCAGTCCGAGAATCCGGAGGAGGACTGGAACGGCGACGCGGAGGCGGAGGAGGCCCGCCGCGAAAAGGAGGAGGGCGTCCAGCCCCAGTATCTGGAGGCCCGCGACGACCGGCTGGTGGTCGCCTTCGAAAAGCTGAAGGCGGGCACCCACCACTTCTACTACGTCGTGCGCGCCGTGACGCCGGGCACGTTCCGCCAGCCCGCCCTCCAGGGCGAGTGCATGTACAACCCCGAAATCCGCGCCGTGACGCTGGACAAGACCGTAACCATCCAATGAACCGCCTCCGGCTCCTGTCCGGGCGGAAGCGCGCCGCGCTTTGCGTCCTCCTGCTCGCGGCGGCAGCCGGCGGGGCCGCGCTGGCCTGGCCGTCCGCCTGCCTGCGGGGGGCGGCGCGGCTGTTGCCGCCGGTCCCGGCGGAGGTCCTGCTGCGCGTGCCCCCGGGCGCGGAGATGACGGACCGCTCCGGGCGCCAGCTCCACGGTTTCCTGGACGCGGAAGGGCAGTGGCGTTTTCCACGGACCCTCGACCAGATCAGCTCCCGCGTGGTCGAGGCCACGCTGGCCGCCGAGGACAAGCGGTTCTGGTCGCATCCCGGCGTGGACCCGCACGCCGTCGCGCGGGCGGCCTGGCTGAACCTGACCCGGGGCCGCATCGCCTCCGGCGCGTCCACCCTGACCATGCAGGTCGTCAAGAACGCGGAGAAGCACCCGCGGTCCTGGACCGCCAAGACAGTCCAGGCGCTCACGGCCCTGCGCCTCGAGCGCGCCGCTTCGAAGCGCGGCATCCTGGAGGCCTATCTCAACAACGCCCCCTACGGGCGCAACCTGGTAGGCGTGGAGGCGGCCGCGCGCCGGTGGTTCGGAAAGCCCGCCGCGGAACTCAGCCTCCCGGAGGCGGCGCTGCTGGCGGGCCTGCCGAAATCGCCCACGGGCTACGACCCCCTCACGCGTCCCGACCGCGCGCTCCTGCGGCGCAACCAGGTGCTGCGGCTCATGGCGGCGGCCGGGGTCATCACCGCCGCCGAGGCGGAGGAGGCGCTGGGTGCGCCGCTGGGCGCCTCGTGGCACGACTTTCCCCGGCTCGCCCCGCACCTCGCCGCGCAGGTGGCCGAGGAGGCCCTTCAGAAGGGCAGGGTGGAGACCACGCTGGACGCGGCCATCCAGGCCGAGGCCGAGGCCGCCGTCGCCAAGCACCTCCTCCGCTTTGACGGCCGGATCACGAACGGGGCGGTGATCGTCGCCGACGTGGCCGGGGGCACGATGCTCGCGCGCGTGGGCTCGGCGGGGTTCTTCAACGACCGCATCGCGGGACAGGTGGACCTCTGCGCCCGCCCGCGGTCGCCGGGCTCCACGCTGAAGCCCTTCGCCTATGCCCTCGCCATGGAGAAAAACCTCCTCTACGCCAGCGAGATGCTGCTGGACGACGACCTGGACTTCGGCCAGTACCGGCCCTCGAACTTCGACGGCGGCATGAACGGGCTTGTCTCCGCGAAGGAGGCCCTGCGCCTCTCGCTCAACATCCCGGCGGTGCAGACCCTGGACCGCGTCGGCACGAGGGAACTGCTGGCCTTCCTTCGCCGCGCGGGCATGACCACCCTCACCCGCGGACCGGACGACTACGGCCTGGGCCTCGTGCTGGGTGGGGCCGAGGTGACGCTGGAGTCCCTGGCGGGGGCGTATCTGGCCCTCGCGCGGCTGGGCGACGCCCGCCCCCTGACCTGGCGGCGGAAGACAGCGGGGGAGGGGGCGGAACCGCTCATCTCGCGGGGCACCGCGCTGGCCCTGTGGGACATGCTGGAGCAGCCCCTTCCCGGGGAACTCGGCGGAAATCTGGTGTCCACCGGCATGGCCCCCGCGCGCGTCTGCTGGAAGACCGGCACCTCCGCCGGATTCCACGACGCGTGGGCGGCCGTGTTCAACGCCCACTACCTGGTCGCCGTGTGGATGGGCAACAACGATGCCAAGGCAGCGCCGGACCTCGTGGGCGCCCAGGCCGCCCTGCCCCTGGCCGCGCGCGTCTTCCGGGGCCTTCCGGCGAAAAACACCGCCGCCTGGCCCGACGCCGCGGGCGAACTTGTCCCGGTGTCCGTCTGCGCCGACTCCGGCCTGCCCGCGTCGCCCTGCTGCGCGGCCACCCGCTCCGTCCTCCTGCCGCGCGGGCAGTATCTCCACCGCCGCTGCGCCGTGCACCAGCCCGCCCTGGACGGCAGGGAAGGGGGGATCGAATGCTGGCCCGCCTCTCCCGTGCGCTGGGACCTGGCGCGCCTGCCGCGCCGCGCCCCGTCCGCCGAAGGGGACGGCGGGGAGGGGGTCCGCCGCCTGCTGGCCATCACCTCCCCGGCGGACCGCGCCGAGTTTGTCCTGTCCGGCACACCGGGCGGCGACCGGGTTCCCCTGAAGGCCTCGCATCAGGAGGCCACGCCCCTCCACTGGTATGTGAACGGGAAGTACCTCGGCGAATCCAGCCCCGGCAGCCCGCTGGTCATGGACCTCGCGGCGGGGACCAGCCTGATCACCTGCATGACCCCCGCCGGCGACACGGCCAAGTCCGTCATCCACGTCACCGGGGGGTAGTTCCCTACTGCGCGGGCGCGGCGGCCTCTTCGGGGGGCGGGGCGTCCCCCGGCATGTCCACCAGGCGGGAGGGGTTGGTGGCGCGGAACTGGTACCGGTCCATCGGCTCTATGACATAGGAGCCGTCCGGCATGACCGCGTACTTCCAGGGCGAGTCGTCCACGGGGTTTCGCGGGATTTCCGGCACATACGCAGGCGCGAGGTCCTCCAGGACTGCCGGAGGCGCGCCCTTCTCCGCCCGGTAACGCTCCACGGCCACGGCCAGCCACACGGCGTCCGTCCAAGCCTCGCATTCCACCTGGCTGCGCAGCACGCTGAGAAGCGGCGGCCATCCGCGGTACCGCGCGAACGGCCCCTTCTCGCGGATGAAGGTTGCGAACGGGGGGAAGGGCCCCGCCAGCATGCTCCGGATGGTCTCCAGGTGCTCCCGCAGGAATGCCGACTCCTTCCGCCACTGCCGGTCAAAGAACATGCGGCGGATCCGCACGTCAAAGGGGGTGTCTCCCGGGGCGACATACCGCAGCGTGTCGTCCACGGCCATGCAATAGGACCGCAGCACCGCCAGGCGGTCCTCCTGGGCTTTGGCCCGCTCTCCGTCCAGCAGGGCCTGGATCCGCTCCAGCTCGCCGGGCTTTCCGGCGCGCAGCCGCGCCACAATCGGCAGAAGGCGCAGCGGGCCGGTGCGGACTCCCCAGCTGGAAAACTGCTCCCGGGTGATCTGAATGTCATAGCGGGGCTCGGTTCCAACGATCGAGCAGGAGGCCGCCTCGCGGCGGGAGAGGGCGAGATGGCTCCCGGCGAGGTCAAGAAAGCGGTCCGGCCCCTCGTCCCGGTGGGCGTGAAACAGGACCAGCATGTCCAGGAGGGCGGCCGCCTTGCCATAGGACATGCGAACGTCCGTGTTCTCCTCGCGGACCCCCCCCGAACGCGGGGCAAGATACACCGGACTCTCCAGCACGCCGGGAAGGCGGGCGAGTACCTCCTCCGCGGACACAAGAAACGCAACCAGCGCCGGGTCGTCGTCTGCGCAGAAACTGGTGGCGCGGGCATAGGCCGACACCCGGATTCGCTCCTCCCACGAACCGGGCTGTCCAAAGGGCTGGGGAATCTGGACCTTGCCCTCCCCCTGCGGAAGGCACGGGGGGACATCCCCGAGCGCCCTCGCGGCGGCGTCCAATTCCATGAGCGCGTAGACCCCGTTCTCCGGCAGCAGCCGCTCCGCGGAAATGCGGGTGTATTCCTCCTCCCCGAGGATGGCCTCGGGTGGCCCGGAGGTGGACAGGGCGAGCGCCGCGATAAGCCCCCCCAGTGCGAGGGGAATCAGGCACAGCAACAGCAGGTTCCGGCGCACGGCGCGGTTGATGGGGGGGCGGCGGGCCATGTCAGGACCCCGCGACGCGGTTGGAGACGTATTCCCTGCGCCGCACCGCGATAATGCTGGCAACCAGGAAGGCCGCCGTCACGCAGGCCAGGACCAGCCCGGCCCGCGACGCGCTGACCATGAACACCTGCTTCTGGAAGCTGCCCAGGGCCGTCTGCACCTCCACCACGCCGCGCTGCGTGGCCAGCACGGGGTACAGGGCGTCCACATACTTCTTGATGGTCAGGAAGTCCACGAGGCCGGGGATCACCGTGGCGATTTTCTGCCAGCCGTAGAGCAGCAGGAGTCCGTAGACGATGGGCCGCTTCGTGAACGCGCCCAGGAAAACCGCCAGCGCGCCATAGGCCGCCAGGGCGGCGGCGGTAACGCCAAGGTAATGGGCCAGCAGGACCAGGTTGTTCCGGTCGGTCATCTTCAAATTGGCAAGCGTCGCGCTGGCGAGATAGGTGAGCGTGATGGACACGGACAGGATCGCGACGGACACGCACAGGTACGCGATGAAGCGCCCGACCACCCAGCCGGAGCGCGGGATCGGCCGCGTCAGGATGTAGGGCATGGTCTGCATCTCCACGTCCTCGGCGACCAGCATCCCCGCAAAGAACAGCGCGAGCAGCGGCGCCAGCACGCTGATGTAGAGCTGCTCGACAAGGCGCACGAAGACCACGTTGCCCCCGTCCACAAACTGCGTGCGCGAGAGGAACGCCATCGCCAGCGGGATCAGGACGGGCAGAAACGCCACCAGCGCCACCAGGGCGAGGCGCTTCTGCCGCAGGATGAGCGACGCCGCGTGGCCCGCGCTCCCGCGCACGGCGTTCGCGTAGCCCCGCGCCGCCGGCTTCGCCCCGAGAAAGGCGGCCAATGCTCCGGGTGTGTGCTCCATCGTTCTCCGCCTACTTCTTGGTTAGGTAGTCAAACACGGCCTGAAGGCTGTCGTCCGCGCACTCAATGGTCCGAACCAGCGGATCCTCCCCGAGCGCAAGGCCGTTCAGCAGGTCATAGCAGCGGTTCGGGTCGCTGGTGCGCAGCACCAGCCCGTCGTCCCGCAGCTCCAGCGAGAGGATGTGGCCCTCCCCGGCGACGCGCGCCGCCAGCGAGCGCGCGGCGCCGCTGGACACGTGGATCGTGTGCGGCTGGCTGTCGATGAGCGCGCGGATGTCGCGCACCCGGCCCTGGGCGATCAGCGACCCACCGTAGAGCAGCACCACGTCGTCCGTGATCCGCTCGATCTCGTACAGCACGTGGCTCGACACGACCACCGGCGTGCCGTGCTCCGCCAGCCGCTGGATCAGGGCGTACATCTCGTCGCGGCCCTGGGGGTCCAGGCCGTTCATTGGCTCGTCGAGCAGCAGGAAGTCCGGGCGCGCCGCCAGCGCCTGCGCCAGCTTGATCCGCTGGCGCATCCCCTTGCTGTACTCCTCCACCGGGTCGTGCATGCGCTCCGTCATGTGGACCAGGTCGCAGGCCTCCTCGGCCGCTCGGGCGGCGTCCCGGTTGTTCATGCCCCAGTACCGGTTCATCCAGTACACGAACTCAAACCCGGAGGTATTCGCGTAGAAGTTGTCCGTCTCCGGACAGTACCCGATGCGGCGCAGCACGGCGGCATTGTTTCGCGGCGGCCCGCCCAGCACCCGCACGCTGCCCCGGCTGGGCGCGTGCAGGCCGAGAATCACCTTGATCAGCGTGCTCTTGCCCGCCCCGTTCGGGCCGAGCAGCCCCGTGACGCCCCGGCCGATCTCCAGGTCCAAATTGTTCAGCGCGATGACCTCGCCGAACCACTTGGAAAGGGATTTCACCTCCACCACGGCGCTCATGCGGGGATCTCCGCGCGGCGGACGCGGCGCGCCACGATCAACAGGCAAATGAACGCGGTCGCTGCAAGCAGCGAAAAGGGCCAGTGCCAGGCCATGTCGAAAATGGCGGGGCGGATGCCAAAAAGGTCCTGGCCGAGACGCATGACCGCGAGAGGATAAGACAGGCCCAGATAACTGCGGGCGCGCAGCGACTGCGAAAGAAGCCCGGCCATGCTGGAATTGGCGATGATCAGCATGAACAGCGTGATGGCGGCGTAGTTTTGGCCCGGCAGGAGGCTGGAGCAGGCCAGCACAGCCAGCGCCGTGGGAACCACCAGCACGAGCGAGAAGAGGAGAGAGGCGGAGGCCATGTCCACCGCCTGGCGGACCAGTTCCCAGCTCGGCAGGAGGATGACATGCTCGGCGATGAGAAACAGCGCGGGCAGCGCCGTGACCGAAAGCCCCAGCAGGATGAGCGTGGCCGCCTTGCCCAGCAGGTAATCGTGCCAGCGCAGGGGCTTGGAAAAGTAGATTTCCATGAGGTTGTTCCGGAAATCGTTGCAGATCATCCCCGCCCCCGCGTAGAGCAGGATGATGAACATCACCGGCGTCTGAAAATTGATGAAGTCGAAGAAGGTGCTGGACTTGACGGTGATCCCCTCCAGGCGGCTCAGCACGGCGGCCATGGGGTGGTTGGGGTCCTGCACAATGGTGTCGTAGGCGACGATCTGCACCAGCCGCAGCAGCACCTGGATGCTCGCGAGGAGAACGAGAAACTTGAAGATGCGCAGGCGCGCCAGCACGCGGAACTCCTGCTCGACAACAATCCACCAGCGGAACCGGTGGCGGAAAACGCCCTCGTAGTTGCGGTAGGTGTGCTCATACACCGGCATCGGACGTTTCCTTCCCCAGGGCTTCCATGAACGCGGTTTCAAGGGACCGCCGGGCGGGGCGGAAATGGCGGACCTGCGTGCCCGCCGCCCGCGCCAGCTCGAAAAACGCGTCCTCCCTCATTTCCGCGGGCGCGCGCACAAGCAGCGTGTCCGAAGGCGCCATGCGGTGCTGGGCGCAGCCGGCCTGCTCCAGGAGCGCCGCGTAGGCCGCGTCGTTGTCCCGCACGCGCACCTCGTACTGCCGCTCCAGCATGCCCGTGAGCGCCTCGATGCTCCCCTCGCTCAGAATGCGCCCCTTGGCCAGCATGGCGACCCGGTCGCAGACATGCTGGACGTCGGGGAGCAGGTGGGAGGAGAGGATCACCGTGACGCCCCGCTGCGACGCGATCTCGCGGATCAGCTCCAGCATCTCGACGCGGCCGTCGGGGTCCAGCCCGTTCGTCGGCTCGTCGAGGAACAGCAGCTTCGGGTCGTGGATGAGCGCCTGGGCCAGCTTCACCCGCTGGAGCATCCCGGTGGAGTAGGTCTCCATGTTCCGGTAGCGGCTCTCGCCGAGGCCCACATAATTGAGCACCTCGTGGGTGCGCTCCATTGCGTCCACCATGGACATGCCGAACAGCCGCCCGCAGTAGGTCAGGAAGGAGACAGCGCTGATCTTCGGGCTCGTGGACTCGCGCTCGGGCATGTAGCCGACCCGCTGGCGCACCAGCAGCGCGCTCTTGGGAAGGGGAAGATCGAAGACCTTCACGCTGCCCGACGCGGGGCGCAGGAAACCCAGGATGGTCTTGATCAGCGTGCTCTTCCCCGCGCCGTTGGGCCCGAGGAGGCCCAGCGCCCCCTCGTCAATCCGCAGGGACACGCCGTTGAGCGCGGGCTCCCGCCCGTAGGACACGGCGAGGCCGTCAATTTCTATGAGCGCCATACGCGTCTTTCGTCAGTAGTTCGACACATTGAGCGTCAGCGGGATCACCTCCTCGCTTCCGACGGAAACCACCTCGGTGTGCACGAAGCGCACCTGCAGCGGGTTCCTTCCGCCCAGCTCGAAGTAGTATACATTGAGTTGCCATTCGCCCGGCGGAACGTCCTCCAGCAGGAACGTGCCCAGGGGGTTGATGCCCGTGCTTTGGCCCGTCAGCTGCGACAAATCGGCCGTTCCGCCCAGAGGCCCGGGGATCATCCCCGGCATCTGGAGCACCACGCGCCCGCCAAGCATGTTCGCGGGACCGGGGAAACACTGCCCCTCGATGCGCGCGCCGGAGCGCCCGCCGAAGTCGCACCGCGCGGTGCGCCCCTCCTCGATCGTGACCTGGAGCCCGCGCGCGCCGTAGACGCTCGAAATGTCGCCGCTGCTCAGCTCGGTGACCATCGCCTGGTACACGCCCGTGGAGAGCCCGTCCATGTGGTAATAGCCCTGCTCGTCCGTGGTGGTCGTCTTGGTGTCCCCCCCGCCCACCACCATGACGACCGCGCCGGGCGTGGCGCGGCCCTCGGTGAAGACATAGCCCTCCACCGCGCCGCCGTACCCGAGGCGCAGCCGGATGTTCTCCTGGCGGCCGCCCTGGGAAAGCTCCACGGGCCCCTCGGTGGCGGTGGCGTAGCGGGGATGCCGCGCGAGGACGAAATAGAGGCCCGCAGGGAGGTTTTCAAAGGCGAAGGCCCCGTCCTGGCCCACCTGGCGCGTCCGGTCCTGGGGCACATTGGAAGACAGGATCATGGCCTCCGCCGCCGACGCGGCCTCCACCAGAACCACTTCGGCGCCCTGCACGTTGCCGTTGTCCCCGGCGACCACGGTTCCGGACACACGTCCGCCGGAATCATCCAGTTCCAGCACAACCCCCTCCAGCACCTCGCCCGCCTCCAGGGTGATCTCCTCGCGCGCGGGGGCGTAGCCCTCGGCCTTCGCCTCCAGCCGGTGCGCCCCGGCGTCCAGCCGCAGCTCAAACGTGCCGTCGGGGTTGTCAAAGCTCACGCTGTTCGTTGCCCCCCCGAGCATGCCCATCATGTCCATGCGCCCGCTGCCGTCCGCCGAAAGGGGCTGGGCCGAAACCTGGTACATGGCCGGGGCCCGGCCCGTGTCTTTCGCCTTGACAATTCCGCGCACCAGCGCGGACTGCGTCATCACGACGCGGATTTCCTCGTTCAGGCGAACCCGGCGCACGGTCACGGGGGTGTAGCCGTCCTTGTTGACCTCCATCGTGTAGGCGCCCTGGCTCACCCCGTCAAAGGTGAACTTGCCCCCGCCGGCGGTGGACTCCGTACGGGAGATGGTGGAGACATCGGCCAGCCCCATCCCCTCCAGCCGCACCTCCGCCCCGTCCACCCCCATCCCCGTCGCGTCGCTCACCACGCCAAAGACGGAGAAATTCCCCTCGTCCACCGGAGAGAGCTGCAAACGCACATTGGTCAGGTCGTTGTACCCGTCCGGGTAAATGGGATACCCCTGGATCGGAATCTTGAAACTCTTCGCCTGCGCCATGAGCTGGTACTCGCCCGGCGGCAGTTCCGCAATCGTGAAGCGGCCGTCGGCGTCCGCCGTGGTGTTGCGGAAGGCCTGCGGGGAGTCCATCGGCGTCAGCAGCTTGGAGTACGCCGGGATGCAGGTGATCTGCGCGCCGCCCACCCCGCCGCCGCGCGTGCTCTCCACGACCCCCGTGATGTTCGTGCCGGCGAACATGAAAATGTCCACCCGGACCGTGCGCTTGGCGGAGGTCAGCAGAAACGGGTCCGCCATCTGCGGCGCATGGGAGGAGACGGTGGAGTAGAGGCGCCACGGCTCGTTCAGGGGCACCCCCCGGAGCTCATAGTAGCCCTCCTCGTCGCTGGTGGCGGTCATCGGGGGCGCCTGGCGCGCCATGGCGTTGATCGCCTGGGCGAGGGGGCTGTCGGAGGTGCACAGCACCACGTCGGCCTTCGCGATGGGATCCCCCTTGTGCGTCTGCACATGCCCCCACACAATCCCGGCGGCCTCCACCTCGAAGTTCACGTTGGCCACCACCGCGTTGGGCGCTGTCACGCGCACTTTCTTGAACGGAAGCGCCTTCCCCGCCGTGTAGGGCGTGTTGCGCAGGTCCAGGGTCACGGGGATGTCGCCCGTCTCCACCCCCTGGAGCTCATAGTCGCCGCGGTCGTCCGTCACCGCCGCCACATCCCGCCGCCCCTGGACAATCACGCGGACGCCCACCGCGGCCGTGGAGCCGCCGGCTTCGGTGACCCGGCCGGAGATCGTGGCCCCGGTGTCCATCTTAAAGGTGAGCTCCGTCTCCGGTTGGTCGGGGCTGAGGCGCGGCGTCTCCTGAGTCTCGGCAACGAATCCGGGCATGGTCACCGCCACGGTGTAGACGTCCTCCTCAAACACCTCCAGCATATAGGTTCCGTCGGCCCCGGTCTCCGCCTGGTATCCGGAATTGGAGAAGGCGGACCGGTTGGCCCCCCGGAAGGTGCCCTGGCGCGCCGACACTTGGGCGCCAGCCAGCGGGGACCCGTCGGAGGCCGCAGTCACCACCCCGCGGATGACAAACCCGGCCGCCTCGTCCACCAAACCCGCGTCGTCTTCTCCGGCGGGTGCGGCGTCCGCCGCGGCCGGTGGCGGCTTGGGCCGCGTGGCCCGGGGCACCTCGCCCATGGCGGGGGAGGTGTTCTCCCTCTCATTCTGCGGGCCTTTCGGAAGTTCCTGGTAGGAAATGGCGGACACGGGGGGAGGGGGGGTGCGCTCCGGCGCGAAAAGAAAGGCGCCCACAACAAGCACCACAAGAACGATCATGGCCGCGGCGATGATCTGCACAGTGGACACGGTGGCGTTGCTGCGTCTTCCCCGGCTCATGGCTCTTCCTGTTCTCCTCGGCGGAACGCCGCTATTCTCGCACAAATACCGGCAGGCGCGCCAAAACATGACAACGCCGTCTACCCGGTGAAGGACGACAGGCAGACGGCGCGAAAATGAAACAGCGCGAAATCAGCGGTAGTTCAGGTAACGGCGCAGGGGGCGGACGCCCAACGCGATGGTCGCAGCAAGGAGTAGCAGGCTCAGAACCAGCGTGTACGCCCCCGTGTAGTCGCCGAGGGAAAGGCCCAGGGCGGTCGCGTAGTAGTCGTAGTGGCCCTTGCCGCCGGAAACGCCGGCCCGGGCGATCACATCGAGTTTCGTGAACCAGAGATAGCCCCCCGCCGCGATCAGCGAGGAACTCAGGGCCAGCAGCAGCGTGAGCAGCGACATGCGGAAACGCCGCTTCTCCCGTTCGCGCAGGGCGGCCACCTGAAGCCGCTCGGTCACCCCCGTCACCAGGGTGGGCGGCGCCTGCAACTCCGGACCCGGCCGCAGGGCCGCGTCCATCAACGCGTCCAGTCTGTCCATCCTAGAACCATCCATGCCCGCCGAGCTCCTTTTCCACGATGCGCCTGAGCTGCCGCCGCGCCCGGAACATCCATGTTTTGAGCGTGCCCATGGGGATTTCAAGCGCCTGGGCAATGTCCTCGTAACTCACCCCTTGCAGATAGTACAGCGTGATGATGGTGGCGTAGCGCTCCGGAAGGCGCGGAATGCACGCCCGGATCTGCTCCGCGAAATCCGTGTCCGTGGGCGCGGGGCCCTCGGCATGCACGTCGTGGTGCGGCTCGAACTCCACCTCGCCCCGGCGGCGCCGCCGGTTAAGTTCCGTGAGGCACACGCTTGAGGTGACCCGGTACATCCACGACCGGAAACTGCACTCGCCCCGGAACCCGCGCAGCAGGCGGAAGGCCTTCAGGAAAGCCTCCTGCGCCATGTCCTCCGCCAGGCCCATGTCGCGCATGTAGCGCTGCGCCACATTGAACACCACATGCTGGTGCCTGCGGACCAGCTCGGAAAAGGCCGCGGTGTCCCCGGCCCGCGACAGGCTGACAAGCTGCCAGTCGTCCGGCCCGGCGTCCGCGCCGAGTTCCGAGGCCAGCGGATAGGTCCGTACCGCCTCCATGGTCATGTCGTGCTCCTTTGCAGAACGATGTCTCCGTTCATGGAGTTCATGGAAAGCTTCGTCGCGCCGTCTCCTATGACACCCAACACGGTTCTCCGCTTGAGTATGCCCGCCGAAACCGACAACCCCGCGTCAAGACGCACGGTGCCCCGGTTCGTGGCGGCGCTCACTTCGGCCGAGCAGCCTTCCGACATGACCAGTGTAATCCCTCCGTTCAGCGAGGTCAAGTCGCACGAGGCGACCTCCGGGGCCAGAATCCGGGTGATGATCGCCCCGGTGATCGTGGACGCCTGGAGCGTCCCCCCCCGCATCCCCGCGTGGATGTTGCCGTTCACCGTCTCCAGGGTCGTCTCGCCCGCCGAATCAAGCACCCGGATGCGGCCGTTGGTGGTCTTCACCGACACCGGCCCGGACGCCTGCTGGACCTCGACATCCGAGTTGTTCCCCTCCACGTAGACCCCGTTGCATCCCCCGGCAACCCACACATTCCCGTTCTCCACGGTAAGCGCAAGGTCCGTCCCCCGGGGAACCATGACCACATAGTCCACCCGGACATCCAGCTCGTCCGGGCGCTGCAGGGGCTCGGTGGTCAGGGTCACAGACTCCTCCGTCTGCTCCACCTTGAACAGGCTCTCCAAATACTGGGCCGCCATGGCGTTCTGGTCCGAAGCGGGCGTGTAGGCCCGCGCGTCCGCCGTCACCTCAATGGTGGCGCCCTCGCCCACCGAGACCCGCACCGTTCCGTCGGCGTTCATCAAGTGAAGCGCCTTGGTGGCGGGCAGGGAAAAGGTCTCGAATTTCTGGAAGCCTGGCGGGCACACCTCGCGCGGCAGCCGGGGGGCGAGTATCCCCACGGCAAATATCTGGATCGCCAGGGCGATCAATCCTGCTGTCACTGCGCTCTTGTAGAGCATGGCTTCCGTTTCCTGTCCAGTTAGACCCGCTGGAATCCCCCAAGTTTCACCGAACGCGGCCCAAGGACTTGTTGTCTCACCGGCCCGGGGGTGGGTATACTTGGCCTCAAGAGGCTCCGCTTATGCGCGTTTCCCTGATGACCATTCCGATGATTCTCGCCATTGTGGCGTTGCTTTACGTCGTTTTCCGCTCCCTGCTGCGCACCTGGATTGAGCATCGGGTACGTATGACCATCCTGGAACGGGCTGAACAGAACCCGGAAATGCTAAAACTGGTGGAGGAATCCCAGTCGTCAAGAAATATCCCCGTGCACGGCCGCCGGGCCCACGGCGCCGACCCCGCCATCACAGGCCTCATTCTTGGACTCATGGGGTTCTTTTTCGTGTTGATCAACGGATTGCTAGGGCGGACGCAATGGGCCGTGGGCGCCTATTTCGGCGGTGTCGCCTGCGTGGTCATCGGGTTCATTCTGGCAGCCGTTGGTTTATTGGCCCGGTTCCTTGACGGCACCCCCCTTGGAACGCGAAAGAAAGAATAAACCCCCTTCGGAGGTGTTCCCCAGGAAAAAACGGCGGCGTTCAACGGCAAAGGCAGGCAGGTTAATGCAGCTCAGTGTCAAGATCGCAAGAATCATCGAAGTTCTTGTGGGGGTCTTCTATCTTCTGGGTGCCCTCCCGAAGATGGCGGACATCAACGCCTTTTCCGTGCAAATGTCCGCCTACCATGTCATTGAAGACCGCCAACTGCTCCCCGTTTTCGGCTGCATCACTGTGTTTGCGGAGTTCTCCCTGGGCATGGCCCTAATGTTCGGCCTGCGCCTGCGGGGCCTGACCTATGCCGTCTACCATGGCATGCTCCTTTTCTTCTCCGTCCTCATCGTGTATGCCTGGGCCGCCCACGGACTGGAGGACTGCGGCTGTTTCCCCCTCATCGCCATGTCCCCCCAGGTTTCCCTCATCAAGAACGCCATCCTGCTCCTTCTGGGCGCCTACTCCGGGTGGATGCTGTCCGGACCCGGCAGCGCTCTCCGCCGTCCACCCCTTTGGGGCCCGGGGATGTGGCCGCGTTTCGTGTGTGCCCTGGCAGTCAGTGTGCTGGCCACGGCCTACGCCTGGGCCACCGTGGATCGTCTTGACCTCGCAACCGACGGGGGAGGGGAGGCGAAAGGGCCGTTCAGCGCGTTCCATATTGAGACGCCGGAGGGCGTGTATGACCTTGGTCAGGGCACTTATCTGGTTCCCATCATGAGCATGACCTGCGAGGAGTGCATGGCCAAAGTGCCCGAAATCAATGAACTAATGTTCCTCCCCGGCATGCCGCCGGTCGTCGCCCTCTGTTTCGAGGAGGAACCCGGCGAAATGGAGCGGTTCCGAAACGACACCCAGCCGATGTTCCCCCTGCATTCCCTGATCGGCCGTCCGTTAGTCTACTTCAGCCTGAGAGGGGAGGACTCCTTCCGGCTTTCTCTCGTGTGCGGAGGAAAGGCGGTGGCGGTGTGGGACGGAAAACTGCCGTCCCCCGAGGAACTGCTGTCCTTGTTGGAAAAAGAAGACGCCGCAGGGGGGTAAACCCTGCGGCGGCTAAAAGATTCCGGAGGACTGGAGCCTAGGAGGCGCTCTTCTTGGAGAGCTGCAACTGGAGGCTGGCCTTCTTGCGGGCGGCGCTGTTCTTGTGGATCACGCCCTTCGCCGCGGCGCGGTCTATCTCAGAGATGGCCTTCGTCACCACAACGGCAGTGTCGTCGCCGCCACCAACAATGGCCTGCTCCGCCGCCTTCACGAAGGTCTTCATCTTGGACCGGACCGCCATGTTGCGCTGACGGGCAAGCTCGTTGGTCCGATTGCGCTTTTCCTGGGACTTGATATTCGCCATTATTTTGAACTCCGTCGTTTTTTCAGGGTTATTCCGCCAAAGGGAGCGTTATTCTAACAAAAGGCGGACGCATGAATCAACCCGTCTACGGGCTGGATTGCAGGCCGGTCCACCGGCGCGCGCAAATTGAAACCTTTCCGCGCCGAACGGCATAATATGCCTAAAGTATAAGGTGGAGTTCGGCCGTCCAGCCGCCGGTCCGTCCGATGCCCAACCACGAGGAAGATGAAGGATGAAACACCCCTGGATTGTCTACGGAGTCCTTGTGGCGCTGGCGCTCTTCGCGCAGGCCGCGGCCCCCGCGCAGGACGCCCCAGCGCCCGTCTCCCCCGAGGCCGCCGCGGCGCCGGCCGGAGACGCGGCCCCCGCGCCCGGCATCTCCCCGCCGCAGGTCGCCAACCAACTGACGTTGATGACCATGATCCAGCAGGGCGGGATGATCCTGTGGATCACCATGGCGATGGGCTTTCTGGGCCTCCTGCTGACGGTCTATCTCCTGCTCACCGTGACACCGAAGCGCGAGGTGCCGCCCACACTGGTGAAGCGCGCCCAGGCGCAGATCAAGGCGGGTGACCTCCGCGGCGCCTACCAGATGTGCCAGGAGCGGGATGAGATGATCTCGCTCGTGATCCGGGCGGGGCTCAAGATGGCCGGCCATGACCGCTATGTGATCCAGGAGGCCATGGAGAGCGAGGGGGACCGCGGCGCCACGGCCCTCTGGCAGAAGGTGTCGTATCTCAACAATATCGCCATGATCGCGCCCCTGCTCGGGCTCCTCGGCACGGTGTGGGGCATGATGCAGGCCTTCAGCTCCATCGCCCTCGACACCGCCCAAGTGAAGGGGCTGACCATGGCCTACAGCGTCTCCCAGGCCATGATCACCACGGCGGGCGGCCTCATTGTGGCCATCCCCGCGATGGCGGTCTACTATTTCCTGCGCGGCCGCGTCATCCGGATCATCGCCGAGGTGGAGGCCCAGGCCAGCGAGTTCGTCGAGCTGATCGCTGAGAAGGAGCAGCCATGAGGATCGGAGTGGGACGCCAGCTTCAGGAGGAGACGGAGAGCATCCAGATGGCTCCGCTCATTGACATCGTCTTCCTCACCCTCATCTTCTTCATGGTCACCAGCGTCTACGCCAACCTCGAGAGCGAGGTGGACATTGTCCTGCCCACCGCCGACACCGCAAAGCAGAACGAGCGCACCCAGGGGGAGATATTCATCAATCTCCGGGAGGACGGCGCGATCATTGTGAATGAGCGGAAGATGGAGGTGCCCGAGCTCCAGGAGGTGCTCCTTCGGGTCGCCAAGTATTTTCCCGGCGGCGCGGTGATCATCCGGGGCGACACCAACGCCCAACTGGGAAAGGCCATGCAGATACTGGACTGCTGCCGCAAGGCGGACATACAGAATATCGCCTTTGCGACCACCAAAAACGATGACAGGACGGCCCCGGCGTCTTGACGAACGGAACCACCATGCGCAAGTGCCTGACCGCGCTGATGCTGTGCTGCCTCGCGCCGGCCGCCTGCCCCGCCCAGGAGGCCGGATCGGGGGGGGACCAACTCGACTTTGCAAACGGCCTCTTCAGCCGGGGGTTCTTCGAGGAGGCGGCGGAGGAGTATGACGTCTTTCTTCAGGCAAACCCCTCCGGCCCCGAAGCCCCCAACGCCTGGTTCCGGCTCGGACAGTGCGCCCAGGCTTCCGGCGCCGCAGACAAGGCCGCCGCGGCCTTTGTAAAGGCCGCCGAACTGACCCAGGACCCCGCGCTGCGGATGCGCGCCCGCCTCGGCCTGGGCGAGTCGCTGGTGTCCGCCAAAAAGAACGCCGAAGCGGTGGACGTGCTCGCCCCGCTCTGCGGCGAGGAGCAGTCCGCCGAGGTCCGCGGGCGCGCGCTCTACTATCTCGGACGCGCCCAGGCCTCCCTGGACAAACAGGAGGAGGCGGCCAAGTCGTTTGAGGCCCTCGTTTCCGCGCTGCCGGATCACGCCCTCACCCCCTACGCCCAGTACCAGCTCGCCTTCGTGCAGATGGCCCGGAACCTCCACGAGGACGCTGCCATCACCTTCTCGCATGTCGCCGAAAACACCAAGGCCGACGCCGCCCTCCGCATGGAGAGCCGCTTCCGCACCGCCGAGATTTACGACAAGATCGGCTGGTTCAGCGCCGCCGTGGGGGCCTACGAGCAGCTTAAAGCCGAGTTCCCGGACTCCGACTATGCCCGGCGGGCCGACTACGGCTACGCCTGGTCCCTCTACCACGCCCGGAAATACCCCGAAGCCGGCGCCGCCGCAGAAAAATTCCTGGCAGCCAACGCGGACCCCGCGCTGGTCCCCGGCATGCAGTATCTTCTTGCCAACTGCCTGCAGCAGCAGAAGGAGTTCGACCGGGCCCTGGAGATTTACCGGGCCCTTCCCGAGAAGCACCCCGACTCCCCCTTCGCCGCCCAGGCAAAGGCGAAAGTCCCCTGGGCGCTGCACCTGAAAGGCGACCCGGCGGGCGCAAAGGCCGCCGCCCTCGCCTACCTCCAGGTGGACAAGGAGTCGCCGGCCGCCGGCGAGGTCGGTTTCCTGCTCGGGCTGCTGCTTAACGCCGAAGGCAACAACGAGGACGCCCGGCAGGAGTTCCGTCTCGTTGCGGAGAAGTTCCCGGACAGCGAGTTCGCCGCCGAGGCCCTCTACAAGTCCGGCGAGTGCACCCTCCAACTGGGCATGCGCGACGACGCCGCCAAGACCTTTGAGGAGTTCGTCCGCCGCTACCCGGACAACCCCCTGGCGGCGGAGGCAATTCTCCGGGCGGGCGACGCGCAGTTCAACTCCCAGGACTTCGCGAAGGCCGTTGAGAAGTACACCGCCCTGCTGGCCGCCCCCGCGACCCCCGAAGCCGAGGAAAACGCCCGCTACCGCCTCGCCATCACCTACCACAACATGAAGGAGCGCGCAAAGGCCGCGGAACAGTACCAGGCCCTGCTCGAAAAGTTTCCCGCCTCGCGTTACGCGGCGCAGGCCCTCTTTCACCTCGGCGAGTTCCAGCTCCGGGAACAGAAGGACGCGCTGAAGGCCATCGAATCCTATCAGGCGTCGCTGGACAAATCCCCCGGCCCCGACCTCTCCGCCCTGGCGCTCAGGGGACTTGCCCTGGCCCGGTACGAGCGCAAGGATTACGAGATGGCCGCGGACCAGTTCCTGCGGCTGGTACGGGAGTTCCCCCAGACGGCCCTCCCCGAGGAGGTGTACACCTGGTGCGGCCAGTGGTTCTACGATGCGGCGAAATGGGCCGAAGCCATCGCCGTGCTGGACGGGCTTCTCAAGGCCCTTCCGGAATACCCCTACGCCGACAAGGTCCGGTTCACCACCGCGGAGTGCGCGGAGAAGGCCGGAGACGCCGCGGACGCCCTTGCCCGATACCAGGCGACCGTGGAGGCCAACCCCACGGGTGCCAAGGCGGTGGAGGCCAAATACCGCATGGCCCGACTCCACGAGCAGGCGGGGGAGGTGGACAAGGCGCTGGCGCTCTACGAGGAGGCCTCCTCCGCGAACACCGGCGAGGTGGCGGCGCAGGCCCGGTTCCGTCTGGGCGAACTCTTTGAGGCCCGGGGCGAGCATGAGCGCGCCGCCCGCAACTTCATGCGCGTCGCCATTCTCTTCCTCCACGAGACGCTTTCGCCCCAGGCCCTCGCGCGCGCCGGACAGTGCTATGAGCAGGCCGGCCTCGCCGCGCAGGCGCTCGGCGCCTATGACGAACTGCTGAAGGACTACCCCGAATCAGAGCCCGCGCCGAAGGCCCGGGAGGCCGTGGACCGCCTCCGGCAGGCGGAAACGCCCGCCGCCCCCGCGAAGGAGCCCGGCGCATGACCAGCCGGCGCACCATGATGGGGGTCTCCTTTCTGGTCAGCGCGGTCATCTACACCGCGATGCTGCTGGTCGCACCCTACGTGACCCTCATGGAAGCCAACCGTTCGGCCGCCGTGGCCATGAACATGGTACACATCTCCCTGACTGACGACGTCCCGTCCGTCACCCCGCCCCCCGAGGAGGATCCCGTGGCGGCCCCCTCACGGCCGGGGAGCATCGGGGAGCTGCTTTCCCAGCCCGGCGAGGCGCCCCTGGACGCCCCCCCTGGACAGAATGCGGCCCCGGCAGAAATCCCGGACCTCGTCGGCCGGGTGGCGGGGGAACCCATCGCGCGGGAGCATGAACTCAATTTCGACCCCGCATCCCTGGAGCGGGCCGACGCCAAGATCATCGAAATAGACCGGGACAGCGCACGCAGCGAGGTGGAGGTGCCCCGAAAGCTCGTGCGGCCGAGTCCGGACCGCATCCTGGAGCCGGGCGTCTTTCCTGCCCTGCGCAGTGAGGGCTTCGCGCCCGGGGACATCCCCTTGGAGCCTGTTCCCCAGGGAATTGGCCTGGCCCCCGCGCCCGGGGCCGCGCTGTCCGGCCCGGACCCCATTGCTCCGGTCACCCCCCCCGCGCCCGTCCCCGAACCCGTGCAGAAGGCCATCGAGGCCCCCCTGGCCGACCTTCCCATCGAGCACGAGGTCCGGGAGGCCAAGGCGGAGAGCGACTACGTTTTCCTGGACGACATGCTCGACATCCAGGTGAACACCTACACGCAGCCCGGCGAGCCCCTCGGCTTCTTTGAGCTGGTCGTCTCCCCCAGGCAGGGCCAGACGGTCGAAGTCATCCCAAAGGACATCACCTTCGTCGTGGACGCCTCCCAGAGCGTCATGCAGCGGAAGCTGGACCTCGTCTCCCGGGGACTTGCGCAGGTGATCATGCAGCTGCGCCCCGAGGACTACTTCAACCTCGTGATCTTCCGTGACAACCCGTCGCCCTTCCAGCCGCAGCGGGTTCCCGCCACCGAGGCCAACAAGACGGCCGCCACGGCCCTCCTCAGGGGGCTGGAGTCGAAAAGCCAGACGGACGTGTACAAGGCACTCAACCCCGTGGTGGTCGAGGCGCCCCGTCCGGGAATTCCCGGCATGATCCTCATCTCGTCCGACTTCCGCCCCACCACGGGGGTCCAGAACAGCCGCGAGATCATCAACGGCCTCAGCCGGGAAAACGCCCAGCGAAACAGCATCTATGCCTTCGGCGTCGGCAACACCGTGAACCGCTACACCATGGAGTTTCTGGCCTACCGGAACAATGGCCATGCGCGGATCACCCCTGACATTGAGAAGGCCCCGCCCGAACTCGCGGCGTTTTTCCAGGAAATCAGCGACCCCGTGCTCACGGGCATCCAGGTCAACTTCAGCCGGATTGACGAGCAGGGGGTTTACCCCGCCCAAATCCCGGACTTCTTCACCCATAGCGGCGTCACCCTGTACGGGCGTTTCGACCCGGCCAAGGACCGGCAGTTCGTCATGCGCATGACCGGATGGGCTGGAGACCGGAAGAAGGAGGTGGTCTTCCGCGCCGAACTGGACAAGGCGGGGAAGGGCGGGGCCTCCATTCCGGGCAAGTGGGCCTTTGCCAAGTCCTACGCCCTGATCAGCGAGATGTCGGAAAAGGGGGAGACCCCCGAACTCCTGAACCAGCTCCGGGAACTCTCAAGGAAGTACAATGTGCGCACCTCCTACGACCAGTAAGCGGCGCCTTCCTGAGTGCCCGCTGTTTGGCGACAGGCGCTTCGCCTGATGGAGGAGGCCTTCTCTCCCCCCACCGCCGGGGCTTGGCTCCGCATGCTGGACGCTCCGGGATCCCTCCGCCGCAACATGACGGCCGTCTACGGCGGCGGACGGCTGCTGGAGGAACGGACTGCCCTGGTCGCCGCCGTGGTGCGCCGTTTCCTGGAAACACATGGAGACCAGCCCCTGCGCATCTTCCGTTCGCCGGGCCGCATCAATCTCCGGGGCATGCACGTGGACACCCACGGCGGCCGTCTGAACCTCATGACGCACCACCGCGAGACCGTGGTGGCCGCCGCCGCGTCGGGAAGTTCCCGGTGCCATTTCGTCAACCTTGAGCCCGCCTATGGGGAGGCCCGGTTTGAGCTTGCCGACGGCCTGCGCGACCTCTCCGGCATTCCATGGGACACGTATATCGGAACACCCCGGGTCACCGCCCGGGTCCGGGAGCGCAGGACATCGCGGGGGGGGGACTGGGCGAACTATTTGGAGGGCGCCTGCCTGAGGACGGTCCGCGAGCTGCCTGCGGAATCCGCCCGGGGCCTGCTGGCCGCCGTGGGCAGCGACCTCCCACGGGGCGCCGCGCTGAGTTCCTCCGCCGCCCTGTGCGTCTCCGTCCTCCTCGCCATGCATGCGCTGAACGGTTTGCCCTCACCCCCGGAGGCGTTGATCCGCGCGGAACAGGACGCGGAGTGGTTTGCCGGCGCGCGGGTCGGCATGAGCGACCAGGGGGCCATGATTCTCGGGCAGAGGGGGCGCCTGCTAAACGCCGCTTTGTTTGCCGAGGATTTCTGTCTGGAGGATGCCGTCCACCACGACTGGCCGGAGGGGTGGGAGGTGCTGGTGGTGAACTCGCATACCCGCCGCGCCCTGAGCGGGGCCCAACTGGTGGACTACACGCGCAACCGTTTTGCCTACTCGATGGCGATGCACGTCCTGCGCCGCGCGATGCTGGAGGTGGGCGTCGCGCCGGAACGGGTCCAGACCATGGACCGGCTCCCCCGCATCACCCCGGACGCCTTCGGCGGTGTCTCCGGACTCTATGCGCTCCTCGCGGCGGTGCCCGAGGACATTTCGCTGGACGCGCTGGCGGACCGCTATGCCCCCCCCGCCATGGGGGAGACCTACGAGAAGTATTTCGGGGCCGTTGATCCGGCCCTGCGCCCGACACATATCCGCCTGCGCGGCCCCCTGGCCTTCGGGCTTGCGGAGTCCGAAAGGGCACGCACCTTTCCGGAGTTTCTGCGACGGGACGACGCGGCGGGGGCGGGACGCCTGATGTCCATCGGGCATGACGGCGACCGCGTCTGCGATGCTCTGGGACACCCCCGCACCTGCGACCTGTCCAACGCCGCCCTCGCCCGCATGGCCGGGGCCAACGCGCCTCTGGCGGACTGCCCGGGGGCCTACGGCGCGAGCAGCCGGGTGCTGGACTTTCTGGTGGACGGGGCTTTGGAGGCGGGCGCCCTGGGTGCCTGTCTCACCGGCGCGGGCATTGCCGGCGCGGTGCTGGTCCTCTGCCGGCGGGAAGACCATGGCCGTATCGCCGACGCGCTCAGAAACCGCCTCGCCTCCGGCGCCTACCGGGAGAGGGGAGGCCGGGAGACGCCCCTGACCCCGGCCGAACTCGAGGCGGCAGTGGTGGTCAACCGCTCCACTGCGGGGGCCTGCGAAATCCTTCCCGAACCCTGACCGCCCTCAGTCCGCCGCGCCCACATGCCTCCTGAGCAGCGCCGCCACGGTGTCAATCTGCGCGTCCGTGAGTTCGGGATAGACGGGCAGGGCGAGCACCTCGCCGCAGGCTTTCTCCGCCACCGGACAGGAGACGCCTTCTGTGTGCGCGGCAAAACACGCCTGCCGGTGAAGGGGAACGGGGTAGAACACCCCGCAGCCGACCCTCTCCGAATGAAACAGCGCCTTGGCCGCATCCCGGCGGGGGATGCGCACGACATACTGGTGGTAAATGTGCCGGCACCCGGGAAGCTCGACGGGAAGAACTATCGAATCCGTGCCTTCCAGGGCCTCCGTGTACCGCCGCGCATGGTCGCGGCGCGCATCGTTCCACCGGTCCAGATGGCGCAGTTTCACCCGCAAAACGGCGGCCTGCACGGCCGGAAGATGGCTGTTGACCCCCACCATCTCATGCACATACGCCGCGCGCGCGCCGTGGCAGCGCAGCAGCCGTATCTTGTCGTCCAAGGCGGGGTCGTTCGTGAGCACCATGCCGCCCTCGCCGGCAGCCCCCAGGTTCTTCGTCGGGTAGAAACTCACCGCGGCGGCCCAGCCGAGGGATCCCACCCTGCGCCCGCTGTGCGAGGCGCCCAGCGCCTGCGCGGCGTCCTCAATGACGGGAATGCCATGCCGCCTGCCCAGGTCCAGCAGGGCGTCCATGTCCGCGCAGTGCCCGAAAAGATGCACGGGAACGATGGCCCGCGTGCGCGGGGTGATGAGCGCCTCCACGGCGGCGGGGTCCAGCGTCAGGGTGTCGGGGCGCACATCGGCAAACACCGGAACCCCGCCGGCGTTCACAATGGCCGCCGCCGTGGCGAAAAAGGTGAACGGCGTTGTGATCACCTCCTCCCCCGGCTTCAGCTCGAGGGCGCGGAAGAGGAGATACAGGGCGTCCGTGCCCGAGGCCACGCCCGTGGCGTGCCCGCATCCCGTGTACGCGGCCATCTCCGCCTCGAAGGAGTCCACCTGCGGCCCGCCGCGGAAGAGCTGCGATTCCAGCACCTCCCGCACGGCCGCCTCGACCTCTTCGCGGATTTCCGCGTACTGCGCCTTTAAATCCAACAGGGGAACCCGCATGATGCCGTGTCTCCGAAAAAAAGAAGCGTTTTCCCTCCCCGGGATTATGATAGCAAACATTCGGGGGCCCGGGCATCCCGCCACCGTCCCGCACATGCCATGAAAGGACGTGTTTCTGGTATGATCACCGGGGTGTAAACGGAGTACTCGTCCCATGCACAGCGAAAACGCCTTCAAGACCGGGAACGGGTTGGAACTTTACGCGCAGCAATGGCTTCCAGACTCCACGATTCGCGCGCGCCTGGTGCTTCTCCACGGCTTTGGCGACCACAGCAGCCGCTATGCGCATGTTGCCGCGCACCTCAACACGGCCGGTGTCGCCGTGCACACCTATGACCAGCGGGGGCACGGAAAATCCCCCGGACGCCGGGCTTATATCTCGCGGTTTGAAGATTTGCTGGAAGACTTGGACGCTTTTCTCAAGTGGTCGGCAACAGACCTCGCGGATGCGCCGCTCTTCCTCATGGGGCACAGCATGGGGGGAATGGTCCTCACGCGCTACGCGCAGACCCGCACCGTTGACGCCGCCGGACTCGTCTTCAGCAGCCCCTTCCTGGGCTTTCCCGACAACGTGCCAAAGATTCTCCTGAAACTTGCCTCTGTGCTGTCCGCGGTGCTTCCGGGCCTTCCGGTGGGCGGGGTGGACAATCGGGGGCTTTCCCGCGTCGCCGGAGTGGTGTCCGCCGCGGATGCCGACCCCCTCGCGTTTCACGGCCGCGTGGCCGCAAAAACAGGGGCGCAGTTCCACGAAACCATCCAGACGGCGGAGAAGAACTACGGGGCGATCACCCTGCCCGCGCTGGTTCTGCACGGAGAGGCGGACCGGGTGGTGCCCTGCGCCGGCGGCGTGCGCCTTTTTAAGGACCTGGGATCCCCCGACAAAACCCTCCGGCTCTTCCCCGGCGGGTATCATGAGCTCTGGAACGACCTGGATCAAGAAGCCTTTCTGCGCGAGGTGACCGGCTGGATAGGCGCGCGCGCCGCGGCGCCGTCCGCATAGTTTTTCACAGGACAACACCGCCGCCCCCCGCGCGGCATGGAAACCACGGGAGACCGGAACATGCGACATATGATGACTGCGCTGATCTTGGCCGGCGGCCTCATGGCCCTCCCGGCCGTTGGGCAGGAAACCCGCGTCGGCGTGCTGACGGACGGAATCACCGACACTTGGAACAATGTCCGCGCGCTCTGCGGCGAGGCCGCGACGGAAGGGGGGGCGGTGCTCGATTTTCGCATGCCCTCACCCGCCACCATTGAACAGCAGAACGCCATTGCGGAGAAGATGGTGCAGGACGGTGTCAAGGCCCTTGCGGTGTGCCCCATTGACCCGCAGGCGCAGGCCGGACAACTGAAGGCTCTGGCCGCGAAACTGCCCCTCATCCTTCTGGAGCGGGACGCCCCCGACTCCGGCCGCGCCTGTTTCATCGGGACCGACCACCGGGAGGCGGGCCGCCTTATGGGAGAGGTGACGAAGGAAGCCCTGCCGCCGATGATCCGGGTGCTCCTCTTCACTTCCGGAGAGGCCTCCGCAGCGGAGACGGCCCGGCTGGAGGGGCTCAAGGCATCCCTGGAGAAAGGCCAGTACTTCATCCTTGAGGTCATCGAAGACAAGGGGGACAGGGGCATCGCGGGCGCGCGCGCCGTGGAAGCCCTCAAGAAGCACCCCGAGGTCGGAGGGTACTTTGGAACCATGCCCTACCACGCCGGCGTGCTTCTCGGCGCGGTGCGCGCTGAAAAACGCGAGCGCATGGTGAGCGTCATCGCCTACGGAAACACCCCGGAAGGCCGGGACGGTCTGGCCACCGGCGGTGTGTTTGCGGTGGTCCGGCCCGATCTTCCGGACCTGTCCAAGAAGCTGTACGGGGCCCTTTCCGCGTTGTCCAAGGGGGAAACGCCGCCGGATCTTCCCGAAAACCGCTGTTATTCCGCGGGACTTCTCGTCGAAAAAACGGAGAAGCCGCGCAACCTGGAGGACATCGCGGATGCGCTGCAAATACCTCGGGTGCTTGAAGAGACTACGGTTGTCCCAAGACCCTCCTTCGAGTGAGGAGGTCGCCTGCGTAACCATTGGCGCAAAAGCGCTGGCCGAATGGCCGCTTTCGGATGATCCGGCGGAGAAGGCGTGGCGGGATGTGTCCGCCCTCAAGGAGTTGGGGGCGCGCGGCCTCGTGCTTTCCGGCGACTTCACGGGAATACGACGGATTGACAATCTTGACGAGGAGAAGCCGGGCTTCTGGGCACCCCTGAGTTCCCTGGATGCCGGGGAGCAGCGCCCTTTCCCGCTCAGCACCGGCCGGTTCCCGATCCTCGAAATCACCTACAAGTTCCTCAGCTCCCGGGCGCACGCCGAACTGGTCTGTTTCTACAGCGGCGGCGAGTGCGTCCACCGGCTCGACCATGCCTCGGACTGGACCACCGCCGCGGTGCTCCTGCATCACCGCGGTTTTCCCGACAGCGTCACCGGGGTCGCGGTCCGTCTCTACGCGCACAAGCGCACCGAGGAATCCATCGAAATAGAGTCCCTGCGCTTCCGCGCCATGACGCCTGCGGAGAAAGAGGCCTGGAAATCCTCATGCACCGCCGAAGCGCGGCGAAAAGCCCCGCCCGGCGTGGCCGCCCCGGCCGATTTCTTTCCTTTCGGGGTCTTTCTAAACGCGGCCACGGCGCGCAAGCTGGCCGACCTCATGGAGATCCCCTTCGCCGACTACTGGCGCCTCGCACTGGAGGACATCGCCCGCCATCACCACAACTGTGTTGTGGTGGAAAAGGCGGAGGCCCTCGGGCGCGGCTACGGCAAAGAGCTGGAGAGCCTCGCGCAAAGCCTCAACATCAAGGTCGTTCCCCTCTTCGGAATGCCCCTCAGCTCGCCGGAGCGTCTCTGGAAACGTCTGGCGGACACGCTGGTCAAGGACTTTGCCTCCTCCCGGGACGTGCTTGCCTGGGGGATCAGTGAGGCCCCCGACGAGAGCGACGTGGACCAGTGGCGGAGGTTCTGCAACGCGTTCCGGAACGCCGACACCACCCATCCCCTGACCACGCCTTTCCGGCACCCCGGAACCCTGCCCGCCTTCTCCTCCTGCATGGACGTGGACTGGTTCCATTTCTTCAAGTCCTACTGTCCCTGGAAGATTGGAGGTGCCGTGCGCGCCCATCTTGCCGTCGGGGAGGGCAGGGCCCTCTGGGTCACGGCGCCCGCTTTTGTGGACGCGAGCGGCGCCCCGGAATGGAGCTCCGGGCCCGAAATGCGCCTGATGATCAACCAGGCCCTGGCCAGCGGGGCGCGGGGTTTCTTCACCTACGCCTACCACAACAGCCCCCTCTGGGACGGAGGCCACTGCGAGCGCTCGCTCACCGGCCCCTTCCTCACCTTCAGCGACCTGTGGGCCGAACTGGGAAACCGGGTGGAGCGTTTCTCCGCCATGGCGCCCCTGTTTCTCAACTCCGTCCCCAACGACGGCGAGCCCCCCTTCAAACTCGGGCTTTCCTCCCGGGCAAACCCCCGGTCCAGGGTCCCCGCGGACATGCCCCTCGTCCAAGTGCTGTGGATGCGCTCCCCGGACTTCCACCTGTGTTATCTGGTCAGCAACGACGCCGACCAGTCCGTTTCGGTCAATCTGGAGTTTCCCTCTTTCCTTCCAAACGGCATGGAAATATACGACGTCACCGCCTTTGTCCGCAGCCGCATCTGGGCGCCCGCGGAGAAAACCCGGCATCTCGAGATGTTCCCGGGGCAGGGACAGCTTCTCTTGGTGGGGGATCCGGAGGGCTGCTCCCGCTGGCGCGACATCATCGCGGAGCGCATTCTGGAGGAGGACCGGCGCCAGGTGATGGTGGACATCGACCTCGCGCGGAAGTACCGCCTGGACGTGGCGGACATTGAGACCACCATCCTCGACGCCCCGCCGGGTGCGCCCCTGGAGGCGCTCCTGCATGTGCATGCGGCGCGGGACCGGCTGACAAACCTTATCTACACCACGCCCACGCTCACAGAGGCGCGCAGCATGCTCATCAAGGCAAGCTCCATCGTCTGCGGATGCGATGAGGCGCTCAGCGCCCTGTACGGCGCGGGAAAGAAGGACAGCGCCCACGAACTCGGCGTCAAGGTGGAGCCCCTGGCCAAAAACCTGACCCAGTTGCGACTGCGACTGCGCAGGGGCTACGGCACCTCCGTGGCCCGGTCGTGCGGGGAACTCGTGAACAAGGGAACGGCGGTCCTGAAGGAAATCTGGTCCAAGAACGAGGAGTAGGCCCGCCGTCAGAACACCGGCGCGGCGGCGCCATGCCGCGAGACCAGAATCCGGCGGGCCTCCCCCGCCGCATAGATGGACCCGCACACCAGAAGAGGCGTCTCATCGGTGGCGCGCGCCATGCCCGCCTCGAGCGCCTCGGACAGGCCGGGGCACGAAATGTGCGGCGTTCCGCCCGCCAAGCCGGACAGTTCCTCGACGGAAAGGGACCGCGCGCCCGTGTAGGCGGTCAGGATGAGGGGAAACGCCGCCGGGCGGATGATTTCGAGCATCTTCGCGGCCTCTTTGTCCGAGGAGACGGCAAAGACCACCACCGCCCGCGGGAAGGACGCCGCCAGAGTCTCCATGCCGTCCGGGTTGTGCGCCACGTCCAGAAACACCGGCGGCGCATCCAGCACCTTCTCCATCCTCCCGGGCCACCGCGTTTCAGCCAGTCCCCGGGCGATGTTGGCGCCGGAAACGGGCCCGAGGGGAGGGGGGAGGAGGGCGGCGGCCAGCGCGGCGATGGCGGCGTTGCCCGCCTGGTGCGCCCCCGAAAGGCCCAGGGGAACCTCTTCCAGTTCAAGCGCCCCGTGGCGGAGGGTTAACCGGGGGGCCATGGGTGTCCCAGAAACGGAAAACGCGTAGTCCTGTCCCGCCATGAGCAGCGGTGCCCCGACCTCGCGCGCCCTCTCCCGGACCACCGCCGCGGGCCCCCCGGGCAGGAGGCCCGTGACGCAGGGCACGCCGGGCTTGAGAATGCCCGCCTTCTCGAAGGCGATTGCCTCCAGCGTGTCACCGAGATAACGCGTGTGGTCCAGTGCGATGTTTGTGATGCCGCACAGTTCAGGCCGCAGCACATTGGTGGCGTCGTGGCGCCCGCCCATGCCCGTCTCCACCACCGCCGCATCCACACGCTCATCGCGAAACCACCCGAAGGCGATGGCGGTGTTCAGCTCGAAGAACGTCGGGGGGGAGGGCATCCCCGAGGCAACCTCCCTGAACCGGAAGACCTGGTCCCGAAGACACTCTTCGGAAATGGGAACGCCGTTGATCTGGAAACGCTCCCGGATGTCCAGGAGGTGCGGGCTGGTGAACTTCCCCACACGAAAACCCGCCCGACGGAGGATGGTGTCCAGAAACGCGGCCGTGCTTCCCTTGCCGTTGGTCCCCGCCAGATGAACGGAGGGGCAGGCCCCTTCCGGATTGCCGGCGCCGTCAAGAAGCGCCCGAATGTTGTCCAGGCCCAGCTTGACGCCGTGCAGGATGAGGTCGGAAAGATAGTCCCGCCAGGGGGTCCCGTCGGAAACCAAGTCCATATGCCGCATGGCGCACCCTGTCCCCCGGCCCCCGGAACCGCCCCGGGAGGGCCGGCCGAGCGTTCACTCCGCCTGCCGGGGCTCCGCAATGTTCCCCGGGAAATACAGGAGCCGTCCGCAGTGCTGGCAGGCGTGGTACTCCTTCTCCCCCATGATCTCGTTCACAATCTGCGCGCGCACGGTCATGAAACAGCCGCCGCAGGACTCGTCGTTGAGGGGAACCGCGGCGGGTTTTCGCACGGTCCGGATCCGCTCATACCGCTTGAGCAGGGAAGGGGAGACCGCATCGGCCAGGGGCCCGCGCCGGCTCTCAAGCTCCTTGCGCTCCTCCACGGCCACCGCAAGCTCGTCGTCAATGCGCGCGCATTCCTCGTCCAGTTTGCGCACCTCCCCCTCGATCCGCTTCTTGTCCTCATGGAACCGCATCTGCGCGTCGTCAATCTCGAGCATGATCCCCAGGATGCGCTCCTCCCTGAGGGCGATTTGCTTGCGCTGCAGCTCGATCTCGTGCAGGAGGGCGCGGTACTCCTCGTTTTTCTTCACCTGGAGAAGCTGCGTCTCGAGCTTTGCGATCTGCGCGTTCTTCTGGTCAATGTCAACCTCGCACTCCTTCTGCTCGGTCTTGAACGTCTTGACCCGGTTCTCGCTCTCCTTCAGCTCCTCCGTCAGCCGGACCCGCTGGATGTTGTAGGCCTCCTTCTGCCGGGGAATCTCCTTCTCCCGGGCGCGGAACGCCTCAATCTTCAGGTCAAGCTGCTGCAGTTCCAACAACGCTCTCACTGTCCAATCCCTCCGGGGGCCGCCGCCCGTTGTGTCATTAAAAGAAAAAGGCGCGGCCGTGATGACCGCGCCCTGTGTGCGCCCGCGTGCTGCGAGTACACGGCGTCCCGCGTCCCTTCTTCGGGCCGCACGACACTGTCCGTGCGGTGTTCCGAAGCCCTGGGGGCCCGGCCGCGCGCCGTCCGCCGCATTTCACAGGAAGAAACCACCCTCACTCCTCCCCGGAGGCCGCGCCGCCGCCCCGCGATGAGCGGGCCAGGGCGACCGTGCCGGTCCGGACCAGCTCCTCGATCCCGTAGGGGCGCAGCATTTCGATGCAGGCGTTGACCTTGCCCTGCGCCCCCGTGACCTCCACCGTCATCGTCTTCTGGTCGAGGTCCACAATCTTCGCGCGGAAAATGCTGGCCAGTTCGATGATCTCGCCGCGCCTCTTCGCGCCCGCGCCCACCTTCACCATGACCAGCTCCCGCTCCACAAAGGAGGTGTTCGTCAGGTCCTCCACCGCCACCACGTCCACCAGCTTGTTAAGCTGCTGCATGATCTGCGCCAGCACCGTGTCGTCCCCGCGGACGGTGACGGTCATCCGGGAGACGGACGGGTTCTCCGTCTCGCCCACGCACAGGCTGATGATGTTGTAGCCGCGCGCGCTGAACATCCCCGACACGCGCGCGAGAACGCCAAACTGGTTGTCCACCAGCACGCAGATCGTGTGCTTCTTGTTCATCGGCATGACATCATCCTTCCTCGGCGCCCGGGCGCCGGTTGTGCCGGCTCATGGCCGCCTCTATGCCTTGCTCCACCCACAGCAGCACCGCCGCAGCCGCGTCGTCCAGCATGGCGTCCACGGCGGCCCGCTCTTCCGGGCGAAACCTGCCCAGCACATGACCGGTCAGCTCGCCACCCGGCGTCTCACCGCCGCCAACCCCCAATCTTACCCTGTGAAAGGCGTTGGTGCCAAGCCGCTCGATCACGGACTTGAGGCCGTTGTGCCCGCCGGCGCCGCCGCCGGCCCGAAAACGCACCGATCCCAGGGGAAGGTTCACATCGTCGGCAATGACAAGAATGTCCTCGGCCGCGACGCCTTTGCTCCTGGCCGCCTTCGCAACGCTGCCGCCGCTGAGGTTCATGAACGTCAGCGGCTTAAGCAGGTAAACCCGCCGGCCGGCGTGCATGCCCTCGGCCCACAGCCCGTCGTGCTTTTCCCGGTCAAAAGACGCGGAACACCCGGCCGCAGCCCGGTCCGCCACGCAAAAGCCCAGATTGTGGCGGGTGTCCCGGTACTGGGCGCCGGGGTTTCCCAATCCTACCACCAGTCTGGAACCGCACAAACCATTCACCTCGGGGGCTGTTCAGGCCGCTCGTCGGAAGGGGAGGGGACTACTTCCCCTCCTCCGCCTGTTCCTTGGGCTCTGCCGCCGCCGCCGCCACCGGCTCGGCCTCGGCAGCCGCCGCAGCCGCAGCCTCGGACGCGCTGACACGCGGCATGTGCACAGACGCGACGGGAAGCTCTGAATCCGTCAGCAGGGTGACCCCCTCCGGAATGGAAAGCATCGAAACGTGGTATGCGTCGCCGATGTTGAGGTCCGTGGTGTCCAGGATGAACTTCTCGGGCACCTGCGTCGCCAGGCACTCGACCTCAACCTCGCGCACTTGGTGCTCCAGCAGGCCGCCCTCGGCGACCCCCTTGCAGCGCCCCGTCAGCTCGACGGGAACCATGGTGCGGATGGTCTCGTCCATGCGGATGCGCACGAGGTCCACATGCGTGGGGTTGTACTTGAGCGGATGGCGCTGCACCGACTTGACGATGGCCGCGGTGTTCATCGCGGGCTGGTCCTCGCAGACCAGGCTCACAATCGGGTGCGTGCCCGCCGCCGAATGGAGCAGCCGGTCAAACTCCTTGCCGTCAATCTCCAGCGACATCGCCTCTTCCCCGCCGCCGTAAAGCACGCCGGGAACCCTGCCCGTGCGCCGGACCGCGTGGGCCATGCCCTTCGTTCCGGTGGCGCGGCTGCTGACACTCAACGTCTTCAGTTCCATTGTTCAATTCTCCCAGAACATTTTCTCGTTTTCAGACCTGAAACAAACTGCTCACGGACTCGTTGCGGTGGATGCGGCGGATGGCTTCCCCGATCAGGGGGGCCAGCGAAAGCACCCGGAACCGGGGATTCGCCGCCGCACGCGCGCAAAGGGGCACCGAGTCGCACACCAGGAGCTCCTCGATGACCGAATTCTCTATGTTGTCCAGCGCCGGGCCGCTGAAGACCGGGTGTGTCGCGCAGGCCCGCACGCTCAGCGCGCCATGCTCTTTGATGGCGCGCGCCGCCTTGACCAGCGTGCCGCCCGTGTCAATCATGTCGTCCAGAATCAGCGCGTGCTTGCCCTCGACCGACCCGATGACGTTCATCACCTCCGACTCGTTCTCCCGCGGGCGCCGCTTGTCCACAATCGCCAGGGGAATCGCCAGGCGGTTCGCAAACTCACGCGCCCGGCGCACGCTCCCCATGTCCGGGGAGATCACAATCATGTTCTCCTGCAGCTTCTCCTTCCAGAGGCACTCGCAGAAAACGATGTCCGCCGCCAGATGGTCGAGCGGGATGTCAAAAAAACCCTGAATCTGCCCGCTGTGCAGGTCCACCGTGAGCACCCGGTCCGCCCCCGCAGCCGTGATCAGGTTCGCCACCAGCTTGGCCGTGATGGGAACCCTCGCCTTGTCCTTGCGGTCCTGCCGGGCATACCCAAAATAGGGGATCACCGCCGTGATGCGCTCCGCCGAGGCCCGTTTGACGGCGTCAATCAGGATCAGAAGCTCCATCAGGTGCTGGTTCACCGGCGGCGAGGTGCTGTTCACCAGGAAGACGTCCCGCCCCCGGATATGCTCCTGAATCTGAACCCGGATTTCCCCGTCACTGAATCCGCTGACCACCGCCTCGCCTTGACGCACGCCCAAATGCTCGCAGATTCCCCGCGTCAGCGCCTGAGACCCATTGCCGGAAAAAATCTTCATTTCCACGGAACCGTCCACGATAAAGGCCTTCCGCTCCTGGTTGCCCGCATCAGAAACCGCCCCGGGACGGTCTCACTTTGTCTGACTGGCTGGGGCGGCTGGACTCGAACCAACAATAGCCAGAACCAAAATCTGGTGCCTTACCAATTTGGCTACGCCCCATCCGTGTCGGCAGGGTTGCATGACTGGCCGCTTGCCGTCGTCCGTCCCGCCCGCCGCAAAGACCTCCCCACGCGAAAAGCGCCAAGTCGGCCAACGGCAAACGCCTCCGGAAGCACAAAAAAGACCAACGGCAACCCCCGGAGGGCACAGCGCGGTGAGTATAGCAGGAGATGCCGGACCATTGCAAAGCCTCTGTCCGGCTTCCAGGGCGGCGCCATCTAAGAATAGTTGCCATTCTCCGCATAATGCGATATAATTTCCCCGCGGCCAAGCATGGACAAACAGCATGGGATGATCGGTCATGGTGCCTGACTCGAAGACTGGAAAGACAGACGGAGCGGAAAAGCGCACACGTCAGCGGCTGGTGGTGCACCTGAAGAACGGGCGCACCGCCCGCGGCTTCTGTCTGGCACTCAACAAGGTCGCGGATGGATTCAACCTGGAACTCGTGGACGAAAACAACCAGTCCATTGAGAAGTCCGTCCACGTCCCCTTTGGCGAGCTGAAGGGGGTCTTCTATGTCAAGAGCTTTGACGGCCGCTTCAATCCCGAGCAGTTCCTCCAGGAAATCCCCGAGAACGCCCTCCCCGTCGTGCTGGAGTTTTTTGACGGTGAGATCGTCTCGGGCTTTGTCACTTCCCCCAAGTACATGCAGGAGCCCCGATTCCTCTTCATCCCGGACGATCCGAACGGCAACAACCTCAGCGTGCTGGTCGAAAGAACCGCGATCCTCTCCGGCATGACCCCCGAAGAGTACAAACAGCGTCTGCACAAAGAGTTCGAGAGTTTTCTGCACGACAAGGTTCAGCTGAGCGATGAAACCCAGACCGAACTTGAGGGGGACTTCTATTTCGGGAAGGGAAACTACCAGAAGGCCCTCCGGAAATACCGGGAAGTGGAGAAGACCGACAAAGCCTCCAAGCGCCTGAGCCGAAAGATGACGGCAACCCTCTTCAACGTGGGCATCTGCAACATCCGCAAGCACAGCTATGAGCGCGCCCTCCAGTACATGGAGATGGTGCTTGCCCGGGACCCCCAGCATGACCAGGCCATCAAACGGGTCGAGCAGCTCCGCGCCCACCTCCGCAAGAAACGCACGGAGCAGCCCTGACCGTTCCGGACGGTTGCATCCCCCCGCGCCGAATGTGACACAATAGAGCCGCCGTGCGGACATGCACTCCCCGCCGGCGAGGCGCCATGCGAAAACCTGCCCTTTGTCTGGCCGTGATTCTGGCGTGTTTCTGCGCCGCAGCCCCCCGCGCGGACGCGCAACGCCGCATCGTCCCGCGCCTGCCGGCAGTCGCGGAATCCCACTATCCCGCCGATCCGGACACCCTGCTCAAAACCCTGCGGTCCTTCTATGACGCCGCAGACGCCCCCGAAGTCACTTCGTTCCTGGCTGCCTGCATTGCATCTCCGGCCCCCTACGGTCTTGCGGGCAAAGTGTCCGCCCATGCCTTCAAGAGCCTGAAGCCGGGACAGTATGAACGGGTCATCATTCTCACCAGCGCGCACACTGCGGACATTGAGGGGTGCTCCCTTCCCGAGGTGGACGCCTTTCTCACCCCGCTGGGCCCCGTGGCGCTCGACCAGGAGGCCGTCAGACGGCTCGTCTTTTCCCCCCTGTTCTCCGTCCAGGCCCTGAATTACAGCGAGAAGGGAAGCAAGCGCGGCCGGGTGCATGAGTGGGAGCACGGCATTGAGACCCTCCTGCCCTACCTTCAGGAGCGCCTGCTGGAATTCAAGCTCGTCCCCGTTGTCATCGGAAGTCTCACCACCCCCAGCGGAAAATTCAACCCCGCCGCCGCGGACAGCGTGGCGAAGACCATCCGCCCGCTGCTGGACGACCGGACCCTGCTGGTGGTCAGCAGCAGTTTCACGCATTTCGGCAACGACTTCAGCAACCGCCCGTTCAACGAGAACATCCAGAAGAACATCGAGCGTCTGGACCGCCAGGCCTTTGAGTGCCTGCTCTCCCTCGACGCGGCCGCCTTCCAGCGCTACATGGAGGACACTGAAAACGTTATTGACGGGGAAAACTGCATTCATGTCCTTCTGCGCCTGCTGCCTCCGGGCACACAGGCCCGTATCCTCGCCTATGAGGTGTCCTGCGCCCTCACCGGCGACATGAACCGGTCCGTCAGTTTCTCCGCGTTCACCTTCCACGACCCGGCCCGGCCTGCGGCCGCGCCGCAGCCCGACAAGGTGAGGCCCCTGCCCATGCCCGGTATTCCGGCAGGGACGCCCCCCGCGCCGCCCACACCCGAAGCCGCGCCCGGGGAAAAGGCGAAAACGGCGAAGCAGCCGAAAAAGGAAACCCCATGACCGGCGCGCCCCCCCTGACGCAGGAGGAAAAGCGCGCGCTGCTCCGCATCGCGCGCGACGCCATTGCCGCCTTTCTCAGCGGGCGGGCGCTCTCCCTGAAGGACTACCCCCTGACGGAGTCGCTCGCGGCGCACCGGTGCGCCTTTGTCACCCTGCATGACGCCGGGGGCGGACTGCGGGGCTGCATCGGCACCCTGGAGGCCCGGGCCTCCCTCGCGGAGACCGTGCGGGACCATGCCGTCCACGCAGCCTGCCACGACCCCCGGTTTTCCGCCGTGACTTCGGGGGAACTGGACGCCCTCTCGGTGGAGATTTCCGCCCTGGCGCCGGGCGAGGTTCCCGGCACCCCGTTCCTTCCCGTGGCAAGCCTGGATGAGATCGTTGTGGGCAGGGACGGGCTGTACCTCACGCACCAGCCAAGCGGGCGCGGGGGCGTGCTGCTTCCCCAGGTGCCGGTGGAGCAGGGCTGGAACCTGAACGCCTTCCTGGAGGGGCTCTGCCGAAAGGCGGGCCTGCCTTTCCGTGCCTGGGAAAACCCGGACTGCCGCCTTTACCGGTTCTCCGCGGAAGTCTTCGGGGAGCACGATTTTCCCCGCCACTCCTGAGCCGCCGCGCCCCTAAAAGCGCTTGATCATCAGCACGGCGTCCTCCCCCGTGCGCTGGTAGTATCCCGGCCGCCGCCCCTCCGGCACGAAGCCCATCCGCTCGTACAGGCGGATGGCGGCCGTGTTTCCATCGCGCACCTCCAGCCGCGCCAGCGCGGCGCCGAGGGCAAACGCGCGCGCGAGCAGGTATTCCATCACCTGCCGCCCATAGCCGCACTGCCGGTGTTCCTCGGCCACCGTCACCCGGGTGATGTGCGCCTCGTCCAGCACCAGCCAGAAGCCCGCATAGGCGACCACGTCATCCCCCAGCAGCCCCACATGCAAATGGGAGCAGGACGTCTCCAGCTCGTGCCGGTACATCCCGTGCGTCCAGGGATCCGGATAGGCCTGGCTCTCCAGCAGCAGCACCGCCGGAAGATGCGCGGCGCTGAAAGCCTCAAACCGCAGGGGTGCGGAAGCCATGTCAGCCCCTCCCCCCGCCCGGACGCTCCGCCTGGGCCTTGCGAAGATACACCGGAACCGCCAGCGCCGGATCGGTCGGCGCGCCCGCCGCCTGACGGCGCACGCCCTCCAGCGCCACAAAGGCCGCCCGGGGCGTGTTTCCCGGCGGGGGCACGATGCGGGCGTCTGGAAGCGCAGCCTGAATCTCCGCGCTGTACCGGTCGGCGCCGTCGCCGACAAAGACGACCGTTCCCCCGGTTCCCGGCATATCCCCCAGGAGACCTGCAACCGGCGCGACCCGGTCCCCGCCGACCTTCTCCAGCCCGTCCGGAGTCACGAGGTAGAACGCGCCAAAGACCTCCCCCATGCGCGCATCGAGCAGGGGGACGACCAGCCCGTCCACCGGAGGCGCGGCATGCGCCAGCGCATCCAGCGTGGGCACACCCACCAGGGGAAGACCGCGCGCCAGGGCGAGCCCCTGCATGGCGGAGGCCCCGATACGCAGGCCGGTGAAGGAGCCCGGCCCCGTCGCCACCGCCAGAAGGGAAAGCCGCTCCAGACTCACCCCGGAATCGGAGAGCACATGGTCAATGAGGGAGAAGAGCCGCTCCGCGTGCAGCCGCTTGCCGTCCACCACCACCTCGGAGCAGATGCGGACGGAAGGGGAGGAGGGGGGACCCCCGGCCCGGCACACGCCGACGGCGCACCATCCGGTGCTGGTGTCCACGGCCAACACCGTGGGGGGGGGGCTGATGGAGGTGGTCATGTGGGAAGTTCCCGCCCCGTTGGCGGACGCCCCGGCGGGGCGTCAGGTTGTCTGCGTGTCACCCTCTGCGCCGCGCGCCCCCGCCGCGACCTTCTCCTTCATCATCTTCCCCGGCTTGAACGAAACCACCGTCCTCCGCGAGACGGGCACCTGTTCCCCCGTCCTCGGATTCCTCCCCACGCGCGCCGCCCGGCGCTTCACCTCAAACACGCCAAAATCGCGTAGTTCCCACCGGCCACCGCGCACCAGGGTCTGCGTCAGGGTGTCAAAGGCGGACTCCACAATGCGAAACACGTCGCTCTGTGTCATCCCCGTCTTGCTGGCGACAAGCATCACCAACTCCCGCTTTGTAATGGTCACGGATGGGGCTCCTTCCCTCTGGAACTGTCCGGCGTCTTTCCGGCTGCGGCGCGGATCCGCCGTCTTCACCGGAAACGCCCGCCGGCGCCCGGGCACCGACGCCCTAATAGTACCCAATCCCCTCCAAGGCGAGTCAAGTTTTCGCGGCCGGCCCAAACCGCCGGCGGGGACCGCTTTCGACCACAGGGCGGGCATGCTGACAGCGGCGGGCAAACTCAGACACACCCGGGCAGGCGCGGCCTGCATTCGGAAAGGGGCCGCGCCGCCGCCTTCTCCGCACCCGGTGACGGATCGAATAATCTGCGGCCGCAGGGCGTTATAAGGGTGGGATGTGTCCGTCGCCCCCTTTGAAAACGTCTCCTGATGACTATGGAATCACGCCACCCAGCATAAGGAACACCCGATGGAACTCGACGCGGTTCTGCTTGCACGCATTCAATTCGGTTTCACCATCGGCTTTCACTACCTCTTCCCGCCCCTGACCATCGGGCTGGCCTGGCTCATGGTCATCATGGAGACGCGCTACTGTTTCACCGGTGTCAAGGTCTACGAGAACATGGCCCGGTTCTGGACCAAGCTGTTCGCCGTCACATTCGCCGTGGGCGTGGCCACGGGCATCGTCATGGAGTTCCAGTTCGGGACCAACTGGGCCGACTACTCGCGCTTCGTCGGCGACGTCTTCGGCTCGGCCCTGGCGGCCGAGGGCATCTTCGCCTTCTTCCTGGAATCCGGGTTTCTGGCCGTGCTGGTCTTCGGCTGGGACCGCGTCTCCAAGCGGGTTCATCTCCTGAGTACCTGGCTGGTGGCCCTGGGCTCGACCCTGTCCGCCGTCTGGATTGTTGTCGCCAACTCCTGGCAGCAGACCCCCGCCGGATTCCACGTGGTCGGGGAGGGCGCCGCGCGGCGCGCCGAGATCACCGGTTTCTGGGAGATGGTCTTCAACCCGTCGGCCATGCACCGCCTGAATCACACCGTCATCGGGGCCCTCATTTTGGGCGCCTTCTTTGTGATGAGCGTCTCGGCCTTCTACATCCTGAAGAACCGGCATCTCGACTTCGCGAAACGCTCGTTCACCATCGCGCTCGTGGTGGCCTTTCTGTCCTCGTGGGGCATCCTCTTTTCCGGGCACCTCCAGGCCAAGAAGGTCGCGGAGACCCAGCCGGTCAAGATGGCGGCCTTCGAGGGGCACTTCAAGTCCGACGGCGGCGGCGCCCCCCTCTATTTGTTTGGATTTCCCGACAAGGACGCCCGCACGGTGCGCGGGGGGATGGCGGTTCCCGGCATGCTGAGTTTTCTCATTCATGAGAGTCTCACCAAGCCGGTTCCCGGGCTGCTCGACCTGTCGGAGGACGAGAACGACTGGCCGCCCCTGGGCATGACCTTCCAGACCTACCACCTCATGGTGGCCATGGGCATGTTCCAGATCGGCGTCAGCTCCCTGGCTCTGTTTCTGCTGTGGCGCAAGCGCCTCTTCGAGCAGCGCTGGCTGCTCTGGACCTTTGTGTTTGCCGTGGTCACCCCGTACATTTCCAACCACGCCGGATGGATGGCGGCCGAGATCGGGCGGCAGCCCTGGGTGGTCCAGGGCCTGCTGCGCACCTCCGACGGCGTCTCCAAGAACGTCAGCGGGGGGCAGATTCTCGGGTCCATCCTCATGTTTGGGTTTGTCTACCTCATGCTCTTCCTGGTGTGGATCTTCGTCCTGAACAGCAAGATTCAAAAGGGGCCCGACCCCGGCGGGGAAGGGGAGCCCGCGGACGGCATGAACACGGGGTTCCTGGCCGTCGCCGAAAACCGGGCCGACCCCTCCGGACCTTCCATGGGCTCCGTGCACAAACAGTAACCGCCCCGCCTCGCGGCGCACAACACGGGAAACGCGGCCATGACCTACCTGAACGAGATATGGTTCCTCCTCCTGGGCGTCCTGCTGACAGGATACGCCGTCTTGGACGGCTTTGACCTGGGGGTGGGCATCCTGCACCCCTTCGTCGCGAGGGACGACCGGGAACGCCGCATCCTCATGAACGCCATCGGCCCCCTGTGGGACGGCAACGAGGTGTGGCTGGTGACCTTTGGCGGGGCCATGTTCGCCGCGTTCCGCGATGTCTACGCCACGGTCTTTTCCGCCTTCTACACGGCCTTCATGCTCCTGCTGTGCGCGCTCATCTTCCGCGCCGTGTCCATGGAGTTCCGGAGCAAGCAGCCCCACCCGGCGTGGCGCTCCCTGTGGGACTGGGCCTTCTGCCTGTCCAGCCTGACGGCCTCCCTGCTTTTCGGCGTGGCCGTGGGAAATGTGATGCAGGGGATCGCCATTGACGCCGCCGGGAACTACACCGGCACCTTCTTCGACTTCCTGAACCCCTTCAGCCTGCTCACGGGCCTGCTCGTGGTGGCGCTTTTCGCCTTCCACGGGGGCCTTTACCTGACACTGAAGACCGGCGGGCCGCTGCACGCCCGGATACTGCGCGCCTCCTGGACCGCTTATTTCTGCCTCCTCGCGCTCTATCTGGCCGTCAGCGCCTATGCCGTCGCCGCCGTGCCCTCGGCCACGGTCAACTTCCGGTATCTCCCCGCCGCCTGGATCATGCCCGTCCTGCATCTGGCCGCCATGATCGCGATTCCCCTCCTGATGCGCGCGGGCCGGACCGGTCTTGCGTTCCTCGCGAACAGCTTCTGCATCACCGCCTTTGTGTTTCTGTTCGCGGTGGCCATGGCCCCGAACATGGTGTATTCCTCCCTCGACCCCGGATACACCCTGACCATTTACAACGCGGCGTCGAGTCCCAAGACCCTGGGCATCATGCTGGTTATCGCCCTCATTGGCATGCCGCTCGTTGTGGCCTACACGGTGATCATCTACCGCGTCTTCCGGGGCAAGGTGGAGCTGACGCCCGAGAGCTACTGACCCGGCGCGGAGGGCGCCGTTTCGGGGGCCGGTTCCCCTGCGGCCGGAACGGGGTGGCGGCTCCACCACGAGGCCGCGACGCTTCCCGTGAGGATGCAGATGAACACAAAGGCCGCGCAGGGGAGCGCCGCCTTCTCGCCGAAGAACTGTATGGCCAGCACCACCCCCAGCCCGGCGTTCTGCATCCCGACCTCAATGCTGAGCGTCCGGCGCCGGGAAACCGGCATACGGAACATCCGGCCCGCCCCGTAGCCGAGCGACATTCCCGACAGGTTCAGCGCCAGGCAAACCCCCAACACGAGGAGCGTGGTCTGGGCAAGGGCCTCCCTGTTCATGGCGATGACCAGACTGCAAATGAACACGATGAACAGGGCCGAGAGCGCCGGAAAGACGGGCTGCGCCCGCTCCACCTGCCGGGGAAGCAGCACCCGCAGCCCAAACCCGGCCAGCAACGGCCCGATGACGGTGAGCAGCAGTTTCAGGAACATCTCCCAGTACTCCACGTCCATTTCCGCCCCCGCGAGTTTCAGGACCAGCAGGGGGGTCAGCACCGGGCAGAGCAGGGTGGAGGCCGTCGTCAGCGACACGGAATACGCGGTGTCCGCCTTGGCCAGGAAACTCACCACATTGCTTGCCATGGCGCCCGGCGCGGCCCCTGTCAGAACCAGGCCGACGGCCAGATCGTCGGGAAGGCGGAGAACCCGGGCGATGGCCCAGGCGGAGAAGGGCATGATGGTGTACTGCGCGGCGGTGCCCACGGCGACCGCGCCGGGCGCCCGGGCAATGTTCACAAAGTCGGCGGGCCGCAGCGCGGCGCCGATGCCGAACATGGTGAGGGCAAAGAAATGGTCCAGATAGCCCTTGAGGGAGAGAACCGGCCCGGGAAAGCGGTATGCCAGCAGGCCGAACAGAATGACCCAGAGGGTGAAGTGCCCCGTGCAGAACTCCAAGAACGCCTTGACCCGGTCACTCACGCATGTCCTCCCGCAGCGGAGGCGGTCTGTCAGGCACGCACCGCCTTGGAAAGCTGCTCGATCGTCTGACGCATCACGGGGTCGGTCTTCACCGCCTTGGACACCTTTTCGCACGCGTACAGAACCGTGGTGTGGTCCTTCCCGCCGAAATACTCGCCGATGTCGTTGAGCGACAGGCTCGGAATGAGCGTCTTGCAGAGGTACATGGCCACCTGGCGCGGCTGGGAAATCTGCCGCTGGCGGCTGCGCCCGCGCAGGTCGGCGATGCGCACGTCGTAATGCTCCGCCACCACGCGCTGCACCTGCTCGATGGTCACCGGCCGGATTTTCTCCGATCCGATGAGGTCCTTGAGCACGGTCTCCGCAAGCGACATCGTGACCTTCTCCCCGGCGAGGCGGCTGTACGCGAGCACCGTCGTCAGCGCCCCCTCCAGCTCGCGGATGTTGGCCGTGATGTAGGTCGCGACATAGCGGAGGATGTCCGGGGGCACCGTGATGCCCTCGTCCCGCGCCTTGTTCTGGAGGATCGCGATGCGCGTCTCCAGGTCCGGCGGCTGGATGTCCGTCACCAGGCCCCATTCAAACCGCGACACCAGCCGCTCCTCGATGCCCTGCAGCTCCTTGGGGCTGCGGTCGCTTGCGATGACGATCTGCTTGTGCGCGTCGAACAGGGTGTTGAACGTGTGGAAGAACTCCTCCTGCGTCGCCTCCTTCCCCGTGATGAACTGGATGTCGTCAATCAGGAGGACGTCCACCTTGCGGTACTTCGCGCGGAAGCGCTGGGTGTTCTTGTCGGCGATGCTCTGGATGAGCTGGTTCGTGAACTCCTCGGAGGAAATGAAGACCACGGACAGGCCGGGCTGGCGGGCAAGCACCCCCTGGCCCACCGCCTGCATGAGGTGCGTCTTGCCAAGACCCGTGCCGCCGTAAAGGAAGAGGGGGTTGTACGCATTGCCGGGGGATTCGAAGACGGCCCGCGCTGCGGCGTGCGCGAAGCGGTTGCCCGCGCCGATCACGAAGCGGTCGAAGGTGTAGCGGGGGTTAAACCCCGAGAAGGCCTGGCGAACCCGGGCGACCTTCGCCTTGGCGGGCCCGGCGGGCGGCGCCGCGCGGCGCTCCTCCGGCGGGGCGGACGCCTGGTTCGCGGCGACGGAAAACCGCACGCGCGCGCACTCGGGCACCACTTTCTTCAGCGCCGAGAGCACCACGTCGGTGTGGTGCTCCTGCAGCCAGTTTGCAAAGAACTGGCTCGGCACGGACACCTCGAAGACCTGGTCCTCAAAGCCGCCAAAGCGCGTCTGTGAGAACCAGTTCTTGTAGGTGTGGCCGTCCACGGCCCCCTGCAGATGGACCAGTGCCTGGTCCCAAAGCGTTTGTTCGCGTTCCACCGTTTCTCCCGCCGCGTCGTGCATGACAACGTTCCTGCAATGAGTCGAATTGAGGGCGCACCCCGCCTCCGCCTAACCCCGCTTGAATTGTCTTTCGTTGCGCCCCGCCGCACCGTCTGTCCGCCCGCGCACTGGGCCAGATCAACCATGCGCGAAGTGTGAGTTTGCCCCACGCCGCCGCCCTTTGTCAAGGGCCGTCTTTAAATGCTTTGCCCTCTTGGACTTTCACCGCGCGCCACGCGGCGTCCATTTCGCAGGGCGTGCAAGATGAGAGGTCCAGACCCTGCCCGCGAAGCAGTTCAAGGGCCGCGCGCGCCCTTCGTTCAAGCGTGTCCGTGGCCTCCAGCAGCCGCCGCGCGGGGTCTGTGCGCAGGAAACGCGCCGCGTTCACCGCCGCGAGCAGAAGGTCTCCCAGTTCGCGGCCCGCGTGCTCCGTGTCCCCCGCGCGCAGCGCGGCGCGCATCTCCTCCAGCTCCTCGCCGATCTTGTCCAGCACGCCATGGATGTCGGGCCAGTCATAGCCCGCCGCGCTCACCGCGTCCTGCCGCGCCATGGACGCCAGTAGCGCGTCCTGTCCGTCGTGTGCCATGATGCGTGGTCTCCCGTGTTGTGAGACCCCGAGTGTAGGGCATCGCCGCCCCTCCCGTCACGCTTTGTTTGGCGTCACCCCGCGCGGGCGGGTATCATGGGAGGAAATTTCAGGAGAGTTTTCCGCCATGCGATTCCCAGACACATCGAAACCCGTCCTGGCCGTCACCATGGGCGATGTCAACGGCATCGGCCCCGAAATCCTCGCGAAGGCGCTCGCGGGGGACGTCCCGTGGAAGACCTGCGTCCCCGTTGTCTTCGGTTCGCCGCAGGCCCTGGAGGACGCGCGCCGCTTCGCCCCCGGATGCCCGCCCGCTGTGGCCGTTTCCTCCGTGGCGGAGGCCCTCACCGCAACCGGCGGTGTGCCCGTCCTCTCCTGCGGCAACGGGGGGCCGGCACCCGCCCCCGGCACCCTCGACCCCGCCGCGGGCGCGGCGGCCGTCGTCTGGATTGAGGGCGCCGTGCGCGCCGCCATGGCGGGCCAGGTCAGGGGCTTGGTGACCTGCCCCATCAGCAAGGAGGCCATCCTGGGCGCCGGGTGCCCTCACACGGGACACACCTCCCTGATCGCGGCGATGACCAGCAGTCCCGACTACCGGATGTGCCTGTTCACCGACACGCTCCGCATCATCCACATCACGGCCCATCTCTCCATGCGCGACGCCGTGGAGGCCGTCAAGAAGGACCGCATTCTCAAGAGCATCCTCCTCGCCGATGCGGCTCTCAAGCGCCTCGGAATGGCGGCTCCGCGCATCGCCGTCGCCGCGCTGAACCCCCACGCGGGGGAGGCGGGCGCCTTCGGCTGCGAGGAAATCCAGGAAATCGCCCCCGCCGTCCGCGAGGCGGCGGAGTCCGGCGTGGACGTCTCCGGGCCGCACCCGCCGGACACCGTCTTCCGCCGCGCCTATTACGGAGAGTTTGACGCCGTCATCGCCATGTACCACGACCAGGGGCACATCCCGCTCAAGCTGGTCGCCATGGACGAGGGGGTCAACGTGACCCTGGGCACCTCCATCGTCCGCACCTCCGTGGACCACGGCACCGCCTTCGACATCGCGGGCACGGGCCGGGCACGGCACGAAAGCCTCCTGTCCGCCATTGTCATGGCGTCCCTCCTGGCCGCAAAAGGGTTTGCCTCGTGAATATCCGCTCCTGCCGCGCCGTTCTCCCGCTCCTGCTTGGGGTCCTCTGCGCCATGCCCGGCGTCCGCGCCGCGGAAAAAGCGCGCCGCCAGTTCTCCCCCCAGCCGCGGACCGTGGCCGCGGGCCCCAACCCCTGCGCCATCGCATGCCGCGACCTGAATGACGACGGCATTCCGGACATTGTGACCGCCGACCGGGGCGTCCTCGCCGACCCCCGGGACGAGCGCCCGGCCAACGACGAGCTGTCGGTCTTCATCGCCGACCAGCCCTTCTCGTACACCCGCCAAACCCCCACGCTGAAATGCGGGTTCGGCCCCTACGCCGTGGCCCTCGCCAACGTGGACGGACTGAAGTGGCCGGACATCATCGTCGCCAGTTTCCACGCCGTGCGCCACCGTGACATCACCGTCTTCCTCAACATCAAGCCCGAGGGGGTCTTCAAGCCCGTCACCTTCAAGATTGCGGAGGAAAACCTCCCCTATGAGCGCCACCGGGACGGCGAGGGCGTCCCCCTTTTCACCAAGCCCGGCCTCACCTCCGTGCATGTGCAGGACATGGACGGCGACGGCCTGCGCGACCTGCTCGCCACCGGGTGGAGCAGCGACGTGGTGGTGCTCATGCACGGCCACGCGGAGACGTACTTCGCCGAACCCCAGTTCCTTCCCGTGCCCGGCGGGCCGTCAAGCCTCTGCGTCGCCGACTTCAACGGGGACGGCACGCTGGACTTCGCCGTGACCTGCCAGGCCGCCGACCAGACCGCCGTGTGGCTGGGCGACGGAAGGGGCGGATTCAGTGAAAGTTCCCGGTTCCCCTCAAGAGGCACGCACCCCTCGGTCATCCGGGAAGCCGACATGAACGGCGACGGCATTCCCGACCTCGCCGTCGGACATTCCTACACGGAGGACAGCATCGTCCTCTTCTTCGGCGATGGAAAGGGAACCTTTGCCGCCTCCCAGGAAATCCTTCTCGGCGACGACCGCAGGGTGCTGGAAAAGGAAATCCGCGACGTCATCGTGGACGACTTCAACGGCGACGGGCGCATGGACCTCGCCGCCGCCTGCTTCGCCTCCGGCGAGGTGGCGGTCCTGCTTAACGCCTCCGCGGACACGACTATCCCCCTGGTGTTCGCCAGGGAGATCTACCCCTTTCAGGACGGAAAACCGTGCGCCCTGGCCTCTGCGGACTTGGACGGTGACGAGAAGAAGGACATTGCGGCAGCCCTGTGGGAAATCAACGCGGTGGGGTTCCTCGCCAACGCGGGAAAGTGACCCTTTGTCTCGAAAGACCGCCCGGTCCTAGGCGCGCGCCACCGTCTGAGGATGCCCTGCGCGGCGTTTCGGGAGTGTTCCCAACAGACGGGACATGCCCCGGTGCTGCTCCTCCGCCAGCGGTCGCCCGCCGAAACGGACGTCCTCGTAGGTGTCCAAGAACGCGCCCAACTCCGAGACCGGAAGTCCCGGCACTGTCGCCAGGGCAGCCCGGATCTCATCGCAGGTCTTTCCCGCGCTGGCCACCCCCAGCCGCTCCAGCCGCCGGCAGAGCAGCCGGTGCAGCCGCGCCACCCGCGACTGGTCCGGGCTGAGGCGCGGTCCCCGCCCGCGCCCCCGCATCAGGACACGCAAAAGAACCGCCGCCACCGAAACCAACGCCGCGCCGCCCGCCGCCCAGGACACGCGGGAAAGCCCCCCGAGCCCCCCTGCCTGAACAAAGACCTCCGGAAGCGCGAACCGCGCCCCCGGCGCGCCGTGCCCCGGGTTCCGGAACCGGGCCGCCAGCCGGTCCAGCCGCCACGTGCCCTCGAACCCCATGACCTTGCGGTACCAGAACATCTTGGCCCCCAGCACCCGGCTCGACCACTCCCGCCGCAGGCGGCCAAACCCCGTGGCCGAAAACTCGGAGGCGGGGGAGGGGTCGAAACGCACCCAGCCCGCCCCCGGAATAAGCGCCTCCACCCAGAGGTGCGACATGCTCGCCCGAACGGTGTACGAGCGGCTTCCCGGGTCCCACTCGCCGCCCCGGTACCCGCTCACCACCCGCGCGGGGATGCCCTGGCTGCGGGCCATCAGCGCCAGCGCGGAGGCAAAGAGCTGGCAGTGCCCCCGGCGCGCCTCGTTGATGAAGGCGTCAATCTCGTGGTCCGGCGGCAGCGGCGGCAGGTCGAGGGTATAGGTGAAGTCCGGCCCGCTCAGCCACGCCTCCAGCGCGCGCACCTTCGCGTAAGGGGACGCCTGCGCGCCCGCGACGCGCCCGGCGGTCTGGACGGTCTCCGGCAACAGCTCATGGTAGGTCAGGAGCCCGTAATCCCGGGGCGGAACGAAGGAGTAGTCGTCCGAAGAGGCCCGGGCTTCCGCAGCCTGCGGCTCCGCCACCTCGGACCACGCCTCATAGGAGATGCTCCCCCCCGTGCCGCGGTTGAGCTGCACCGTGAAGTCCAGCCCGGCGTCCCACTGAAGGGTTGCGCGCTCCGCGCTGGGCGGCAACGCCGCCCGCCGCACGAGGTCCAGACAGGGCAGCGAGCCCGTCGGCACGCTGTCCATGAAAATCACCTGCCGCACCGCGCGCCGTCCGGGCACGGCGTCCCGCGCCTCCTCCCGGCCCGCCGTCTTGAAGTTGACCACGCTGCGGGTGGCGGTGTGGTTCTCCGCCCCTGGCTGCAGCGCGTTTTCCAGCCCGCGCCGCGACCATTCCGACCCGGCAAAACGGGACAGCGTCGTCGCCCGCCAATACATCCCGTCGGCCGGGATGAACATCCCCCCGGGTTCGTCGGGAAACGCCACGTTCATGACCGCGCTCGGGTCCTCATAGACGCTGAGCCCGCCCGTCAGGCGCACCGTCTCTGAAAGCCCCGTCACTGCGCGGGTGGGATCGGTCCGCCCCAGGAAGCCCGCCTCAATGCGCGGCGTGGCCAGGAAGAGCACGATGGTGAACGCCATGGCCGCGAAAGCCAGCCCCCACACGGAGACGAAGAGTCCCGCGTCAAACACATTCCCCGGCCGCGCCTCCCCGCGCAGCCGCCCCCCGGGCGCCCGCACCGCCCGCAACCGGTCCGCGCCGGACATGTCGCTGTGGATCCGCAGGCTGACAAAGGCCCAGATGGACGCTGTGATGAACAGTCCAAGCACCAGCGCGATGGCCGGTTCCGGCGACTGAACCACTGCGGCGAGGAGCAGGAAGAATGCCATTAGGAAGAGCTGCAGGTGAACCTTCTCGGACTTCACCCCGAGCAACAGATAACCCTGGATGAAAATCACAAGGCAGATAACCGCGTTCATCAGGCCCAGTTGCACCACGGACACGGGAATGAAAACGCCATACCCGATGCAGATGGCGAGTTTCAGGCTGCGGAACCACGCCTGACGCCGTTCCAGATACTCCCCCAACGGGGAACACAGCAGGAAAAGCGCCGGCGGCAGCAGCAGCACGGCCCCGTACTCCCGCACCGTCGCCAGCGCCAGATAGCCCGCCAGCACCACGCAGGCCGAGGAAATCCGGAGAATCATGCGTGGCCGGTCAGACATGCGCCAGCCCTCCGGGGTCCACCACCGGAATGCCCGCCGGACCCGCCAGACGCCCCCATTTCCCCGCGTCGGCGGACACCGCCACCAGCCTGGCCGGTTCCGATTTCATCCGCCGCGCCTCCTCCTCCGCCCGCGCCGCCGTCCCCGCCGCGTCCCCGGCCTCCACCCGCGCCAGCGCGTCCAGAATTTTCTTCTCCTGAAAGGTGCCCGCGCCCAGGGACACCAGGTACCTGCCGGCCAAAAGCCCCACGGAGTACTGTCGCTGGAGCAGGGTGGCGGCGATGGACGCCGTCAATTCCACAGCGTCCTCAAACCGGTCCTCGAATCCCGGCAGCCCGTCGGGCACCGTGTCCAGAAAAAGCATGACGGCCCGCACGTTGCCGAATCCCATCTCCCGGACCATCCAGACCCCCCGGCGCGCGCTCACGCGCCAGGCGATGAGCCGGGTGTCGTCCCCCGGAACGTACTCCCGCAGGGAGACATACTCGTCGCCGTCCGCCATGCTGCGGCGCGGCGCCACACTCGCCCCCGGCAGCTGCTCCAGCGCGGACAGGCGCACCGAACCGACCCGCGGATACACCAGCACCTCCTCGGTGTCCCGAAACACGCGCCGCCGCTCGACGAACCCGAAGGGGTAGGAAGAGGAAAGGCGGCAGGGGGGGAGGGGATAGGCGCCCCGCCGCTCAAACACATGGCGCATGTCCAGGAGCAGAGCGCCGCGGGGAGGCGTCTTCAGGGCGTAGGAAAAGGTCCGGTCGGACACGCCCTCCAACCCGAGCCGCAGGGAGACGGAGGAAAGGAGCGTCTTGGTGTTGGAAAGCGTCACCCGCACCAGCGCCTGCTCCCCCCGGAACACCGCGTGCGGCGCCTCGCGGGCGACCGTGATCCCCCGGAGATTCATCCAGCCGAGGGCTTCCGAGACCAGCATCACGCTGAGCAGGCCGCCGAAGACGATGTAGAGCAGGTTCTCCCCCGTGTTTAGGGCGGAGAAGAAGACCAGCACCAGGATGACCGCCATGACCACGCCGGACTTGGTCGGCCGGCCCAGGCGCTTCTCGCCGAACCGGGCGGCCATCAGACCGGAACCTTGATTCCCTGCACAATCTCCAGCAGGATGCGCTCCCGTTCCTTCGCCGAAGCGGCAAGGTCGGCCCCCCGCGACCGGACCAGCAGCCGGTGCGCGAGCACCGGGGCCGCCATCCGCTTGACGTCGCCCGGCGTCACATAGTCCCGCCCCGCGACCAGCGCGTGCGCCTGGCTGGCCTCCAGCAGGCCCTGCGACCCGCGCGGCGACGCCCCCAGCCGCACCTGCTCGTGCGTCCGCGTGCCCCGGACAATCTCCAGGACGTACTGCTCCACCGCCGGGTCCACATGCACCGACCCGGCCACCCGCTGCATCTCGATCAGCTCCCGGCCCGTGACGGCGGGGGAGAGGGCGGCGATGGCTTCCATGGGGTCGTGCCGCCGCATGATCCGCAGCTCGTCCGCCTCCGGCGGATAGCCCACCTCCACCCGGAGCAGGAACCGGTCCAGCTGCGACTCGGGCAGCACATAGGTGCCCTCATGCTCGATGGGGTTCTGCGTGGCCACCACCATGAACGGTTTCGGCAGGGGGTGCGAAATCCCGTCCACCGACACCGTGTACTCGCTCATCGCCTCCAGCAGGGCGCTCTGGGTCTTCGGCGGCGTCCGGTTGATCTCGTCCGCCAGCACCACATTCGCGAAGATCGGCCCCCGCCGGTAGTCGAAGTCCCCCGTCTTCGGGTTCAGGATGGACACGCCCAAAATGTCCGACGGCAGCATGTCGCTCGTGAACTGGATGCGGGCAAACGAGCAGTCAATGGACTTTGCCAGGCTCTGGGCCAGCGTCGTCTTGCCAATGCCCGGCACATCCTCGATGAGCAGATGCCCGCGGGCCAGCAGCCCCGCCACGCACAGCTCCACCACGTCCCGCTTCCCGTACATCACCTTCTCGACGCTGTCAATCAGGCGTCCCACCTTTTCAAGACACGAAGCATCCATGCATGTTTCCTGACGGTTGTTCGGAGTGTCCCTGTCATCCCGCGTTCGGGATGCCGCCATTTTAGGGACGCGCGGCCCGCATTTCCACCCCGGCGCAAGGGCCAACGCTTGATGAACAACCCAAACCAGATTATGTATGCCCGCCCCGCACGGCCAGCGAGGCCCTGTCTCCTGTCCCTGCCGTACCGCCAGTGTCCCGCTGGCCTCGTCTTTCGTCCCAACCGCCGGTCCACCGTGTGCCCCAAGACAAGGCCGCCGGGACGGCGGCGGTACGGAATTGCCCCCGCCTGCCCGCCCCCGTACCGCCAGCGTCCCGCTGGCCTTGTCTTCTGCCCGCCTCCGTAGCGCCAGCGTCCCGCTGGCCTTGTCCGGCAAGAGGAAAGGAAACATGGATGCACAGGATTCACAGGATTCTTCCCTTCCCCATCCTGTTTATCCTGTGCATCCATGTCAAAAAGGCTGCTCTATACAGTGCGCACGGGGCATTCGTGGCGCTGGCACCCCATTGCCTTTGTCTCTCGTTCCGGCCGCCGGTCCATCGTGTGCCCAAAGACAAGGCCGCCGGGACGGCGGCGCTACGGAACAGCCCCGCATGCCCGCCCCCGTAGCGCCAGCGTCCCGCTGGCCTTGTCTTCCCCTCCTGGCCGCCGGTCCATCGTGAGCCCAAAGACGAGGCCGCCGGGACGGCGGCGGTACGAAATTGCCCCCGCATGCCCGCCCCCGCAGCGCCAGCGTCCCGCTGGCCTTGTCTTCCGTTCCCCGTAGCGCCAGCGTCCCGCTGGCCTTGTCTTCGAGCGCAGGCCACGTTGACCGCACCCTCCGGCGTTTGGGATACTCTCACCGGTCCGGTGTTGGGTGGTCCGACCCGTTCCTTCCCTCATTCCCAGGGCACAGCATGGCCATCCCTTTGACAGACCCCCATCTCCGAATCTTGGACAGCCTGCGCGCCCTGGGGCGCGCCGTCTCCTTTTCGGAGCGGGAGGGCCTGCCCGCCCCCCGCACGCTGACGCTGCCCCCCCATGACTTCCGCACCATGGGGCATCCGGGCTTCTGCGCGGACCATGGGCTGGCCTTCCCGCTGTATGCCGGGGCCATGGCCGGGGGCATCTCCTCCGTGGCCCTCGTGGAAAGCATGGCCCGGGCGGGCATGACCGGATTCTTCGGGTCGGGCGGTCTGCCGCCGGAGGAAATCCGCAGCGCCCTGGCGCGTCTCCGCGACTCGCTCGGGGGCCTGCCGTTTGGGTGCAATCTCCTGAACAGTCCGGGCAACCGCGCGTGGGAGGCCGCCGTGGTGCGGATTTGCCTGGAGGAGGGGGTCCGGTGCGTGGAGGCCTCCGCGTACATCACCCCCAGCCCCGAGCTGGTCCTGTACCGGGTGAAGGGGCTGCGCCGTAGACCGGACGGCACCGTGGAGGCCCCGCACCGCGTCATCGCCAAACTGTCGCGCACGGAAATCGCCGCGCGTTTCTTTGCGCCGCCGCCGGAAAAGGCCCTGAGAGCGCTGCGGACGGCGGGGGAAATCACGGAAGAGGAGGCGGCCCTGGCCGCTGAAATCCCCCTGGCCCAGGACATCTCCGCCGAGGCGGACTCCGGCGGCCACACCGACCACCGCGCGGCCCTCTGCCTGCTCCCGTCGCTGGGGGCGCTGCGCGACGAGATGCAGGCGCGGTATCCCCCCTTCCCGCCCCTGCGGGTCGGGCTGGCGGGCGGCATCGCCACCCCCCACGCCGCCTCTGCGGCCTTTGCGATGGGGGCCGACTATGTGGTCACGGGCTCCATCAACCAGGCGTGCCGGGAGTCGGGCACCTCCGACACTGTGCGCAGCCTGCTCGCCGGGGCCGCCCAGACGGATGTCTGCGACGCCCCCGCCGCCGACATGTTTGAACTCGGCGCCAGCGTCCAGGTGCTTAGGCGCGGCACCCGGTTCGCGGAGCGCGCCGGCCTGCTCCGCACCCTATACATCGCCCACACCTCGCTGGAGGATCTTCCAGCCAAGGACCGGGAGCACCTGGAGCAGGTACTGTTTCGGAAGCCCCTGGAAACCGTCTGGGCGGAAACGGAGTCCTTCTTCCGCGAGCGAGACCCCGGGCAGGTCGAAAAGGCGCAGAAGAACCCCCGGCACCGCATGGCGTTGGTGTTTCGCTGGTACCTCGGCATGTCCTCCAAGTTTGCCACCCTCGGAGTGGAGGACCGGACGGAGGACTACCAGGTCTGGTGCGGGCCCGCCATGGGGGCCTTCAACGACTGGGTGCGAGGATCGTTCATGGAGTCCCCGGACGCCCGCAGCGCCCCGGAAGCCGCCCTGAACATTCTTTTCCACGCGGCGGTCCTCAAGCGGGCCGCGTTCCTGCGCGCTGCGGGGATCCCGTTCTTTCCCCGGCGGGACGACCTCGCGCCGTTGCCCGCCGATGAAATCAGACGTTTTCTGTCTTCCGACCAGGAGGTTGCCGGATGTCCCTGAAGAAGAAAGCCCTGCTGCTGGCGACGGTCGCGCTGCCCACCCTTGCGCTGGACCATGCCACCAAGTGGGCGGCCATTGTCTATTTGAAGGAGGGCTATCCCGTCTATTCGTGGCTGGGAGACCTCTTCCGTCTGCAATACGCCGAGAACACGGGGGCCTTTCTCAGTCTGGGCAGCACCCTGTCCGACTTCTGGCGCGCCTGGGTCATGATCGGCGTCAATTCCCTCATCCTTCTGGGGGTCCTGTTCTTCTTGCTAATAGCCAGGTTCTCCAACACCGTCGCCCCCGCAGCCCTGTCGCTGGTTCTGGCTGGCGGCGTGGGAAACCTCATTGACCGGGTGTTCCGGGACGGACGGGTCGTGGACTTCATGAACATGGGCGTCTCGGCGGGGGATTTCTCCCTGCGCACCGGCATTTTTAACATCGCAGACCTGGCGATTGTCGCGGGGGTGGTCCTGCTGGTGGCGTCCGAGGTCCTCCCGGCAAGACGAACGGAAGCAAAGGGGAAGTAGACGGGATGCGGAGAACCTGAGGCGTTCCGACAAGAGATTGCCGCGTCGGCCGGGGCGGCCGACTCGCAATGACCGCGAAAAGCTCGTCATTGCAGTGACCGCGGAAATGCACGTCATTGCGAAGGCGCGCAGCGCCTGAAGCAATCTCGTGCCCGCAGTGACGACGGCCCACTCCCTTCCTGCCCGGAAATGAAGGCCCGCGCAAATGGTTGCCAAAGGTCCCGCGATCCTTTACAATGCAGGGGCTTTGGCCCCGTACCGGAAGTTACACCCATGGCACGCACGGCGGTATGTTACAGCGATGAAACGCTCGCCCACGACACGGGCGAGTTCCATCCCGAGTCGTCCGCCCGCCTCACCGCCATCCTGGACCATCTCAAGGCGAACGGCCTCTACCGCCTGCCCCTCGCCCCGGAGCCCGCGTCCGTGGAGGATATCCTCCGAGTCCATACCCGCGATCATGTGGACACCGTGCGCCGGTGCTGTCTGGAGGGGGAGGAGTACCCGGATCCCGACACGGTGATGATGGACCGCACGTGGGACGTTTCCCTTCTGGCGGCGGGGGCGGGCATCACCGCCTGCAAGTCCGTGCTGGAGAAGGGATGCGACAACGCCTTCGTGCTCATGCGCCCGCCGGGACACCATGCGGAGGCCGACTTCTCCATGGGGTTCTGCGTGTTCAACAACATCGCCGTGGCGGCGCGCTGGCTCCGCGAGCGCGGCGGCGCGCGACGGGTGGCGATCCTCGACTTCGACGTCCACCACGGCAACGGCACGCAGCACATCTTCTACGACGACGAAAGCGTCTTCTATATCAGCCTGCACGAATACCCCCAGTTTCCCGGCACCGGGTTCTCCCACGAACGCGGCAAAGGGAACACCAACCTGAACTTCCAGATGCCGCCGGGGTGCAGCCCTGACCAGTGGGTCAACACGGTCAAGGGGGTGGTTGTCCCCCAGTTGCAGCTTTTTGCCCCCGATTTCCTCCTCCTTTCCGCCGGGTTTGACGCCCACCGGCTGGACCCCCTGGGAAACCAGCTGCTGGAGGCCTCCCATTTCGCGGAAATCACCCGGCTGGCGCGCGGCGCCGTTTCGGGGAACGTCGTCTCCTTCCTGGAGGGCGGCTATCATGAGGAGGCCCTGGCGGCGTCCGCGCAGGCGCACCTTGAGGCATTGATGGAATAGCCAGGCACCCGGGGGCCGCGCCGGCCGCCGGTCAGCCTTCACAAACACCGCACACGGGTTTAGGGAGCCGGAAGCACCATGGAAGACCAGAGCCAGAAAGTGAACCTGTCCGTAAACACCCGCATCGAGCGCGACCGCAAGCTGATCAACGAGGCGCGCGAACGGGGCCGGTGGCCCCTGTTCGGCGTGTTTGTGCGCCTGTCCGGACCCGGGTGGCTGCAGAGCGCCATCACGCTGGGCGGCGGCACCCTCTCCAACAGCCTCTACCTTGCAGTCCTGACCGGATTCATCTTCCTGTGGCTGCAGCCCGTGGCGATGGTGTTCGGCATCGTCATGCTCAGCGCCATTTCCTATGTGACCCTCTCCACCGGCGAGCGCCCCCTGCGGGTGATCAACACCCACATCAACCCCGTTCTCGGCTGGAGCTGGCTCCTGGCGTCCATGGCGGCTAACCTCGTCTGGTCCATGCCGCAGTTCGCCCTCGGCCTGGCCTCCCTCACCAAGATGCTCTTCCCGGGAATCCTGGGCATTGAGGGGCCGCTGGGGCCCAACGGGAAGATTGTGGCCGCCCTGTGCATTCTGGCCATCAACATTCTTTTCCTCACCCTGTACTCCTCCGGCGGCAAGGGCATGGTCATTTTCGAAACCCTCATCAAGTGCATGGTCGGCATGACGGTCCTGTGCTTCATCGGCGTCGTCATCGTCATCACCAAGAACGGGCTGGCGGACTGGCGCGACTACATGGGCGGGTTCATCCCCCGGTTCAACATGATGTTCGAGCCCGCGCCCAAACTCCAGCCGTTCCTGGCGGCGGTGCCCGACGCGTTCAGGCCGTTCTGGGAGGCGAAGATACTGGGGGACCAGCGGGACTTCATCATCTCCGCCTTCGCCACCGCCGTCGGCATCAACATGACCTTCATGTTCCCCTACTCCATGATGCGCAAGGGCTGGGACCGCGACTTCCGCGGACTCGCCATCTTTGACCTGTCCACCGGCCTGTTCATCCCGTTCCTCATCGCCACCTCCTGCGTGGTCATCGCCGCGGGCACCCAGCTGCACGCCAAGCCCCAGCCGGGGCTCGTGGACCGGATGGACGCCCAGGGCAACCCCATCAAAGTGGAGCAAAGCCTGCTGACGGGGTACAACGGCCTGCTGGGGGAGAGGCTCAAGACGGAGATGGGCGCGGAGAGCTTCGCCGCGCTCACACCGGCGGACCTGGAGGCGAGGATCACAGCCCTGCCCGTGCCCGAGCGCACCATGGCCGCCATGCTCGTGCGCCGCGACGCCCCGCAGCTGGCCGCGTCGTTGGAGCCCCTCACCGGCACGACCATCGCCCGGTTTGTTTTCGGGCTCGGCATCCTGGGCATGGGACTCTCCGCCGCCACCATGCTCATGATCATCAACAGCCTCTGTTTCTGCGAACTCCTCAACCGGCCCGCGAAGGGATGGCCCCAGTTCGTGGGCGGCGCCATGACGTCCATTTCCCTCTTCGTCATGCTCACCTGGGACGGCGCCCTGATGGCCGTCGCCACGCCCACCTCGGTGTTCTGCATGACCCTGCTCCCGCTCGCCTACCTCTCGTTCTTCATGCTCATGAACCAGAAGTCGGTTCTGAAGGACGCCATGCCGCGGGGCGCAAAGCGCGTCCTGTGGAACTCCCTGATGATCGTGGCCCTGTTCTGCTCGTTCTTCGGCGGGCTCTGGGGCATTTACGGCAAGGCCGGGGCCTTCTGGACCGTGTGCGTCGTGGTGGCCTTCACCCTCCTCGTTGCGGCGGGGCACGTCTACCGGAAAAAGCACCAGCCGGCCGCATAGACAGGGCCCGCCCAGGGGTCATTTTTCCCGGCTGAGCAGGCAGAGCGCCTCGTCCGCGCGCACGTTGGGCCAGATGCGGACGGGGCCGTCGCCGCTCAGGCAGATTTCGCGCTCGATGCGGATGCCCAGGTCGCGGCAGAAGACGTGGAAGTCTTGGATCGTCAGCACATGCCGGTTCGGCGTGTCGTACCACTGGTAGGGCAGGTGCGGCGTCACGGGGGCCTGTCCCCGGAAGAAGGTCTTCAGCCGGACGCTCCAGTGCCCAAAGTTGGGGAAGCTGACGATGCACCTGCGCCCCACGCGCAGCAGCTCCTTCAGCGCCTTCTCCGGATGCTCCAGCACCTGGAGGGTCATGCTGAGGATGACGTAGTCAAACGACCCGTCCGGAAGCCCCGACAGGTCCTTCTGAACATCCGCCTGAATCACCGTGATGCCGCTCTCCACGCACCGCACCGCCTGCTCCTCGTCCAGCTCGATGCCAAAGGCCCGCACCTGCTTCTTCCGCATCAACTGGCAAAGCAGCTGCCCGGACGCGCACCCAATGTCCAGCACCCGGCTCCCCGGGTCCACCAGGTCCACGATCATGTCGTAGTCCACGCGGTGCTGAGGGTCGTACAGGCGCACCCCCGGAGTCTCCGCCACCGGGTCCTCCCGGTGCTGGGAACAGGGGCGGTGGCAGGTCTCGCAGTCCCGGTCCGGATACTGCACCCCGTCCAGAAACCCCGAAATCAGCCGCGACAGGGTTTCCACCTCCAGCAGGAAGGCGTCATGCCCGTAGTCGCTCTGGATGTTGCAGTAGGAGACATCCCGGCCCGCCCTGGCCAGGGAAAAAACCATCTCCCGGGACTGATGCGGCGAAAACAGCCAGTCTGAGGTGAAGGACACCACCATCACCCGGCCCTGCACGCGCGCCAAGGACGCGTCCAAAGAGGGAAACCCCTCCGACGCGTCGAAGTAGTCAATCGCCCGGGTGGTGTAGAGGTAGGTGTTGGCGTCAAACCGGTTTACGAAAGCCTTTCCCTTGTACCCGAGATAGGTCTCCACATTGAACTCATGGTCCAGGCTGAAGGCCGGCCCCTCCGCGTTCCGGAAGGTCCGCCCGAACTTCTGGTTCATCGAGACCTCGGACAGGTAGGTGATGTGGGCCATCATGCGGGCGATGGCCAGACCCCGGCGCGGGCCGGGGGTTTCGTAGTAGTCCCCGCCGAGAAAGTCCGGGTCCGCCTGGATCGCCGTCCGGCCGACCGCGTCAAACGCGATCTGCTGCGCGCCGGCCACATGGGTGGTCGCAATCAGCACCGCGCTCCGGCACACCTCGGGGTATTCGGCGGCCCAGGCCAGGGCCTGCATCCCGCCCAGGGAACCGCCCACCACGGCCAGCAGCGACTCCAGACCCAGGTGGCGCACCAGTTCCCGCTGAACCCGCACCATGTCGGACACCGTGACGACGGGGAAGGACAGGCCGTAGGGTCTCCCCGTGGCGGGGTTGACGCTCTCCGGACCGGTCGTCCCCTTGCAGCCCCCGAGGATGTTGGAGCAGATGACAAAATACCTGTCCGTGTCAATGCCCTTGCCGGGCCCCACCATGTTATCCCACCAGCCCGGCTTGTCATCGTCGGGCGAATGATATCCGGCGACGTGCGCGTCCCCGGAGAGGGCATGGCACACCAGCACCGCGTTGTCCCGGCGCGCGTTGAGGGTTCCATAGGTCTCGTAGGCCACGGTGACGGCCTCCAGGACCGCCCCCCCGTCCAGGGAAATCCCGTCCGGGGGGGAATAGTCGAAGAACCGCGTCTCCACCAGGCCGACGCTCTTTTCCCGCTCGAAATCCTGCATCCTGAACCGCTTCCATGGGGCCGTCTAACGGAGAACCGCGGCGTTCCGGACATCCCGGCGAACTGCCGCGGTTCAACAGCGCGCGCCGCACGGCGCGGCGCGCCCGCATATCATACCACCTACTTCTGCGAGGCGGCCAATGCCTGGCCGAAATCCTCCAGAATGTCCTCGATGTCCTCCAGCCCCACGGAAACCCGGATGAAGTCCGGCGTGACGCCCGAGGCGGCCTGCTCCTCCGGGCTGAGCTGCGAGTGCGTCGTGGTGGAGGGGTGGATCACCAGGGTCTTCGCGTCAAGCACGTTTGCCAGGTGCGACGCCAGCTCGACGCTGTTGATGAACTTCACCGCGGCCTCCGCGCCGCCCTTGATGCCGAAGCCCAGGATCGCGCCCTGGCCCTTCGGTAGGTACTTTTTCGCCCGCGCGTGGTCCCGGTGGCTCTCGAGTCCGGGATAGTTCACCCAGGCCACCGCCGGGTGCGCCTCCAAAAACTTCGCCACCGCCAGCGCGTTCTCGCTGTGGCGGGGCACCCGCAGGTGCAGGGTCTCGATCCCCTGGAGAATCTGGAAGGCGTTGAACGGCGAGATGGCGGGCCCCATGTCGCGCAGCAGGGTCACGCGCGCCTTGATGATGTAGGCGATGTTGCCCAGCGGCTTCAGCGCCTCGTGCAGGTTCGCGCCGTGGTAGTTCGGATTCGGCCCGTCAATCTCCGGGAACTTTCCGTTGCTCCAGTCGAACTTCCCGCTGTCCACAATGACGCCGCCCAGCGAGGTGCCGTGGCCGCCGAGCACCTTGGTCGCCGAGTGCACCACGATGTCCGCCCCGTGGTCGAAGGGGCGGAAGAGCAGGGGGGAGGCCACCGTGTTGTCCACGATGAGCGGAATGCCGTGGTCATGTGCCACCTTGGCGACGGCCTCGAAATCCGCCACGTCGTTCGCCGGGTTCCCGATGCTCTCCAGATAGAGAAACCGCGTATTGTCGTCTATCGCCCTGGCGAAGTTGGCGGGGTCGGAACCGTCCACAAAGCGCGCCTCTATGCCCAAGTCCCTGTAGGTGTTGGCGAACAGGTTGTAGGTGCCGCCGTAAAGCGTCGTGGAGGAGACGAAGTTCTGCCCGCTCCTCGTGATGTTCAGCGTGGCCAGCATGATCGCCGACGCCCCGGAGGCCGTGGCCAGCCCGCCGACGCCGCCCTCCAGCGCGGACACCCGGTTCTCCAGAACGTCCGTCGTCGGGTTCATCAGCCGCGTGTAGATGTTGCCGAACTCCTCCAGCCCGAACAGGCGCGCGGCATGGGCCGTGTCCTGAAACACATAGGAGGTTGTCTGGTAGATCGGCACCGCCCGCGATCCCGTCACGGGGTCCGGCGTCTGCCCGGCGTGCAGGGCGAGGGTTCCCAGTCTCTGTTTCTTTTCCGTGGTCATGCGTCTTTCCTTCCAAAGTGTCTTGTGTTGGGGTTATGCCTGGAACAGGGGGGTGGAGAGGTACCGCTCTCCACTGTCCGGAAGTATCACGACAATCGTCTTGCCCGCGTAGGCCTCCTGAAACGCCAGCCGGAGCGCCGCCGTCGCCGCCGCGCCGCAACTGATCCCGCAGATGATGCCCTCCTCCTTCGCCAGACGCCGCGCCGTGTCGAAGGCCTCCTCGTCCGTCACATGCTCGATCCGGTCCAGCAGCGACAGGTCGAGCACCTTCGGGATGAAGCCGGCGCCTATGCCCTGAATCTTGTGCTTGCCCGGCGCGCCCCCCGCCAAAACGGGCGAGGTGGCGGGCTCCACGGCCACCGTCTGCACGTTGAGCCCCTTGTCCCCCTTGAGAAAACGGCTGATCCCCGTGATCGTCCCCCCCGTGCCCACTCCCGCCACCAGAACGTCCACCTTGCCGTCCGTGTCCTCGAAGATTTCCGGACCTGTCGTCAGCTGGTGAATCTCGGGGTTGGCCGGGTTGTTGAACTGCTGGGGCAGGAAATAGTCCGGGTTTTCCGCCGCCAACCGCTCCGCCTCCGCGATGGCCCCGGGCATGCCGAGAGCCCCCGGGGTCAGGATCAGCTCCGCGCCGAAGGCTTTCAGCATCGCGCGGCGCTCCAGGCTCATGGTCTCGGGCATGGTCAGGATCAGGTTGTATCCCCGCGCCGCCGCCACATAGGCCAGCGCAATCCCCGTGTTGCCGGAGGTCGGCTCAATGATCGTCCCCCCCGGTTTCAGCACGCCCCGCTTTTCGGCGTCCCAGACCATGTTTGCCCCAATGCGGCACTTCACAGAGTAGGCGGGGTTTCTTCCCTCCACCTTTGCCAGCACATGCGCCGCCTTGATCCCCTTGGTCACGTTGTTCAGACGGACAAGGGGGGTCTTCCCGATGGTGAAACTGTTGTCGCCGTAAATCTTCATGTGCGATTCTCCTTCTCGGTACATGTGTTGTCTGCCTGTGAAACGATCCTAACCGCCAAATAATTCCTTACTTGGTAATCATTATAAGGTATCGGCGGTGCCGTTGTCAAGCCCCGGCTCCCGACTCCGGCTTGCACTGAACGGCCTGTCCGCGCATAATGGCGTTTTCGTGCAGGGTTCACAAGCAAAGACAAGGAGCCGCCCCCATGAAACCCTTTTCCAGACGCCATTGGATGGCCCTCTGCGCCGGCGCGGCCGGCGCCGCCTCCCTCACCGTTTCCGCCCCATCCCGGGGAATGCGCGTTGCCGCCGCGGCCGCCGCGGAGGTGCCGTTCAAGGTGGGCATGGTCACCTACAAGATGGGGGAGAAGATGACCTGCGACCAGTTGATCGCCCTGTGCAAGGAGGCGGGGCTGGCGGGGGTCGAACTGCGCACCACGCACAGCCACGGCGTGGAGCTGTCCCTCTCCAAAACGGAGCGCGCCGATGTCCGCAAGAAGTTTGAAGACTCCGGCATCGTGCTGGTCGGCCTGGGCAGCACTTATGATTTCCACGACCCCTCGGCGGTCAAGAAGAACGTTGAGGGCGCCAAAGAATACGCGCAGTTGGCGGCGGATGTGGGGGCGGGCGGCATCAAGGTGCGCCCGAACGGGGTGAACAAGGGCGAAGAGCTGGCGGTCACCCATGAGCGCATCGGCAAAGCCTGGGGCGAGGTGGCGGCCGCCGCCGCCAGTCTCGGGGTGGAGGTCCGCATGGAGGTGCACGGCCCGGAGGGCTCCCGCGAGCCAAAGAGCGTGCGGGCCATGCTTGACCACGCCAACCACGCCAACGCGAAGGTTTGCTGGAACTGCAACAGCGGCGAAACGGACGAGAACGGCAGCATCCGGGCCAATTTCGAGCTCCTGAAGCACGCCCTGGGCCTGGTCCACATCACCGACATCGGCGTGCCCAAATACCCCTGGCAGGAGCTGTTCGACCTGCTCAAGGAGTGCGGATACACGGGCTACTGCCTTGCCGAGATTGAGGGCAACGACGACCCCGCGCGCTTCATGCGGTACTATCGGACCCTGTTTGACCTCTATACCGGACAGCCCACCTGGCCCGCGTGAACGTGCCGCCGGAAACGCCAGAGGACGCTGAAAGCACCGCCGCCTCCCCGGCAATTGCCCTGGAGGACGGGGTGGAGGTTCTTCCCGGCATCGGTCCGGGCCGGGCAGCCCTGCTGGCCCGTCTCTCCATCTCCAACGTGCGGGACCTCCTGCTTCATTTCCCCCGGGCCTACCGCGACTGCCGCGAACTCACGCCCCTGGCGGATGTTCAGCCCGGGGAACAAGTCTCCGTGGTTGCGGAGATCACGGCCAGCCGCCAAGTCCGCCTGGGCGGGCGAACCTCCCTGGCGCTGGTGTCCCTCTCCGACGGCACTGGTGCCGTGCAGGCCTCCTTCTTCGGCAGGGGCTTCCTCGCCAAGAGCGCCTTCGTTCCGGGGAGGACCGCCTTCTTCTCGGGCCGCGTGGGTCAGTACAACGGCCCCTGCCTGTCCAGCCCGGAATACGAGTTCCTGGAGGAGGAGGACCTCCAAAGCCTCCGGCAGGGCCGCATCCTGCCCGCCTATCCCCTGACCGAGGGGGTCACCCAGCGGATGATGAGGAAGTGGGTGCGGGCCGCCCTCGACGTTGCAGCGCCCCTCCTGCGGGAGCCTTTGCCCGGTGAACTCCTCCGCCGCATGGGGCTTCCGGGCCTCGCCGAAGCCCTGCGCCGGGTGCATGCTCCTGACACGCCCGAAGAGGCCGCCGATGCCCGACGACGCCTCATCTTTGAGGAGCTGCTCGTCCTGCAGACGGACATCCAGCGACAGAAGCGCCTGTTGCGGCAGGAGGACCGCGCACACACCAACCGTGTCGGCGGAGAATTGTTCCGCCGGTTCCAGGCCGGCATCCCCTTTGCCCTGACCGCCGCGCAGCAGCGGGCCGTGGAGGACATCGTCCGCGACATGGCCGGACCCTCGCCCATGCTCCGCCTGCTTCAGGGCGATGTGGGCTCCGGCAAGACCCTGGTGGCCCTCCATGCGGCCGTCATCGCGGCGGACGGCGGACACCAGACCGCCCTCATGGCCCCCACCGAACTGCTGGCCGCCCAGCACGCGCTGGTGCTGGACGGCCTGCTCGCCCCCCTGGGGCTGCGCACCGTCCTGATCACCGGCGGCGCCGAGGGAAGGGGAGAAGCCCTCCGGGCGGCCGCCTCCGGCGCCGCGCAGGTGGTCGTGGGCACCCACGCCCTCTTTCAGGAGCAGGCCGCCTTTCACCGGCTCGGTTTGGTGATCATTGACGAGCAGCACCGTTTCGGTGTCGCCCAGCGCGAACTCTTGGTCCGGAAGGGCCCGCGTCCCGATGTTCTCCAAATGTCGGCGACGCCCATACCCCGTTCCCTGGCGCTCACCGTTTTCGGACGCATGGACCTCACGGTGATGGACGAACTGCCCCCGGGCCGCACGCCCGTGACCACACGATACATCCCCCAGGGCAAGGTTTCGGCGTGCTACGACCATGTCAGGAAACAGGCCGAGAAGGGGGTGCAGGCCTATATCGTCTGCCCCCTCATCGAGGAATCCGCCGCCAAACAGGACACCCGGGCGCTGCTCCGCCATTTTGAAGAACTCTCCGCGGGCCCGCTGGCGGGGCTGAGCGCCGGAATCCTGCACGGGCGCCTTTCCGCGCCGGAAAAGGCCGCAGTCATGCGCGCCTTCAAACAGGGCGAGATTCAGGTGCTCTTCAGCACCACGGTGGTCGAGGTCGGAATAGACGTCCCCAACGCCACGCTCATGGTCATCGAGAACGCCTCCGAATTCGGCCTGACACAGCTCCATCAGCTCCGCGGACGGGTGGGGCGGGGAACCCAGCCCTCGTTCTGCTTCCTCCTGGGAAAACCCAAAACCGCCGAGGGCAGGGAACGGGTGGAGACCCTCTGCAAATCCACCAGCGGCTTCGACATCGCCGAGGCGGACCTCCGCATGCGGGGGCCGGGGGAGCTGCTGGGTGTCCGGCAGGCCGGTCTGAGCGACCTGCGCGCCGCAGACCTGATCCGCGACGCTCGCCTCCTCGATGCCGCCCGCCGCGAGGCGGAACGCCTCACAGCCCCGGACTGCGCCGACACCGGTGACCTTGCGCGCTCCCTGTTTCGTCCCCAAAACGATGACATCACGCCCGCATGAACCCGCGCCGGGCGCAACATTGCCTCCCAAGCCCCTTTCCTGCTACGATAAGGTTGCGTATAGAAGAGGCTGGTCCGGCGGTCGGATGCCGGGGGCTTATGGTTGATGGGACAGAGGGACGGAGAACGTGGCTGACGCTTTGGTGATAAACCGCTCGCGCGAGTTTGAACGGCAGGTGCTGGAGCATATTGACATGCTCTTTGCCGTCGCCATGCGCCTCACCCGCAACTCCGCCGACGCGGAGGATCTCACGCAGAACACCATCGTCAAAGCCCTGCGCTTCCACGACAAGTTCCGCGAGGGCACCTACATCAAGGCCTGGCTCCTCACCATCCTGCGCAACACCTTCATCAACGAATACCGCCGGAAGACCCGCCGCCCCGCCGAAGTCGAACTGTCGGGCTTTGAGTCCGCCCCGGAGACCGCCCCCGACCCCGATGTCTTCTTCGAGCCCCGCCGGGGGAACCAGGAGGACCTCCTGGAACTCGTGGACGACCCCGTGCGCAAGGCCATCGAGGCCCTCCCCGACGACTTCCGCAACGCCGTCATCATGGCCGACCTCGAGGACATGTCCTACAAGGAGATCGCCGACATCATGCAGTGCCCCCTCGGCACCGTCATGTCCCGCCTCTACCGCGGACGCAAGCTCCTCCGCGAGGCCCTGGAAGACTACGCCCGCGAGCGCAGAATGGTGCCCGGCACCCGCGTCTGAGCCGCCTACGCCCGCCTCCAGAAGGAGGGGAGGAACAGCACGCAGATGCTGAAGAACTCCAGGCGGCCGATCACCATCAGCAGCGACAGGAACCACTTGCCCGCCGCCGGCACACAGGCGTAGTTGGCCGTGGAGCCCACCAGTTCCATCCCCGGCCCGATGTTGTTCACCGTCGCCACGACGGAACTGAAGGCCGTCTGGAAGGGAAGCCCCAGCAAAGACATGAACATGGTCCCCACGACCAGCACGGCGACATGCATCGCGAAGAAGGTGTAAACGGTGAGCTGCACTTCAAGCGGCACCGCGGCGCCGTTCATCCGCACCGCGCGCACCGTCTTGGGGCGGTACAGGCGCTCCAGCTGGTTGCGCACGATCTTGGCGATCAGCGCGACGCGGAAAACCTTGGTTCCCCCCGCCGTGGAGCCGGAGCAGGCCCCCACGATCATCAGGGCGATCAGCACCGTGCGCGAGAAATACGGCCAGAGGTCCGTGTTGTCCGTCGCGAACCCCGTCGTCGTCATAACGGTGCCCACCTGAAACACGGCCACACGCAGCGCGTGCCCGAAACCGTACCGCACATCATGCGTCCCCGCGCCGGGATCCTCCGGTATGGCCCCCTGGACGCCTATCAGATTCACGGTGATCAGCAGGGTGGCGGCCAGCAGGATGCCGAGATACCACCGAAACTCCGTGCTGCGTAAAGGGGCTTTCCAGTCCCCCTGGAGCATGGCGAAATACAGCCCGAAATTCGCCCCGCAAAGCACCGTGAACACGGTCACAATGATCTCGATGGGAAGGCTGTCGTAGGCGCCGATGCTGGCGGTGCGCGTGGAGAACCCCCCGGTGGACAGCGAGGCAAAGGTGTGGCAGAGCGCGTCGAACAGGCTCATTCCCGCCGCCGCCAGGCACGCCGTCTGGACGATGGTCATGCCCAGATAAATCTTGTAGAGCATCGCCGCCGTGTCCTGCATGCGCGGCAGCAGGCCTGTCTTGTCCACCCCGGGCACCTCGGACCGGTAAAGCTGCTTCCCCCCGGCCCCCAGGGAGGGCAGCACCGCGATGATCAGCACAATGATCCCCATGCCCCCCAGCCAGTGGGTGGTTGCCCGCCAGAAGAGCAGGCTCTTGTCCACCGGCTCCACCTTCTCCAGCACCGAGGCCCCGGTGGTGGTGTAGCCGGACATGGACTCGAAATAGGCGGACGCCGGGTCCATGAGCCCCGAAAAGACATAGGGCAGGGCACTCACCCCCGCAATCAGGAGCCACCCCAGCGCCACAAGGGCCAGCCCCTCCCGCTCATACACCCGAACCCGGGCCCCGCGGCCCACTCCCCACAGCGCAAACCCGGCCGCCACCGTCAGCACGATGGTGCGCAGAAACGCCTCAAGGGAGCGCCATTCCCCGTACCAGACCGCCCACAGCGCCGAAACCGCCAGCGGCAGCGCAAGCGCGAGCAGAAACACGCCGAGATATCGCAGCAGCAGACGGTAATTCATTTCCCACCATTGTCAGAAAGGTTGCACCGGAACGGGCGCCGCGCCTCAGCCGCGCCGCCAGAACGACGGAAAGAAGAATACCATAACACTGAAGAACTCCAGACGCCCCGTGACCATGACCAGGCTCAGGAACCACTTGCCGGCGGCGGGCACGCAGGAGAAGTTTCTCTCGGCGCCCACCAGCTCAAGCCCCGGCCCGGTGTTGTTCAGACAGGCCACCACGGAGGAAAAGGCGCTCTGCAGCGGAAGGCCCAGAAACGACATGACCACCGTGGAAAACGCCATCACGGCCACATAGACCAGAAAGAAGGAGAGCACGCTGTACTGGATGTCCTCCGAGACGACCTGTCCGTTCACGCGGATGGCCCGCAGGGTGTGCGGCCGGTAGATGCGCTGAACCTGCTGCATGCCGATCTTGAAGAGAATCACCACGCGGATGATCTTGATGCCGCCCGCCGTGGAGCCGGCGCATCCCCCCATCATCACGATGAGCATAATCCATATCCGGGAGAAATAGGGCCAGATGTCGAAATCGGCCCCCGTGAACCCCGTGTTGGTCATCATGGTCGCCACCTGGAACGAGGAAAAGCGCAGGGCCTGGCCGCAGGAGTAGTCCACGCCGCCCAGGGCGCCGGGCACCGACGTGTCCTCGGGCGCCACCACCCCCTGCACCCTCATCAGGTTGACCGTGATGAGCAGGGTGGACACCACGAAGATGCCCATGAACACGCGCCACTCCGTGTCCCGGAAGAGGGCGCGCCAGTCGCCCTTGGCCATAAGGTAGTAGAGCGTGAAATTCGTCGCCCCGATCAGTTCAAACGCCGTGATCACCCCCTCAATCGCGACGCTGTCAAAGGCCTCCACGCTCTTGTTTCTTGTCGAGTATCCGCCCGTCGCCAGGCTCCCGAAGGTGTGGCAGAGGGCGTCGAAGAAGTCCATCCCCGCGATCATCAGCGCCGCCGCGTGGATGACCGTCAGCACCAGGTACACCTTCAGAAGGATGAAGGCGGACTCCTTGATGCGCGGGCGCACGCCGTCCTTGGAAAGGCCCGTCACCTCCGACTGGTAAAGCATCTTGCCCGACATGCCGATGAAGGGGATCACGGCGATCATGAGCACCACGATGCCGATGCCCCCCAGCCAGTGCGTGAGGGAACGCCAGAACAGGATTCCCTTGGGAAGCCCCTCGATGTCCGCAATGACCGAGGATCCCGTGGTGGTGAACCCGGACATGGACTCGAAGTAGGCCTCCGTGAAGGTCTGCGTGCCCAGGTACCAGAAAGGGAGCGCGCCGAGCCCGGCAATCAAAATCCAGCCCAGCCCGACCAGCGCCACGCTTTCACGCTCATACATCCGCCGCTGGGGACCCCGGCCGAGATACAGCAATGCCGCCCCGGCCAGAACCGACGTGGCCGCCGACTCCAGCAAGGCCCGCAGGGCGGCCGGTTCCCCGTACCAGAGGGACCACAGGGAGGAGACGGCCATCCAGACGGCCACCCACAGGGAGAAGACCCCCAGGTTCTTTGCGATGATACGGTAGTTCATCAGACGCCCGTGAGGGCCTTTCGCGCGGCGTTGGCCTCTGCGGTGGGGGAAATGAAGACCACCGTGTCCCCCCGCTGGAGGATGTCGGAGCCGCCGGGCACGATAACCTGGTCGCCACGCAGGATTGTGGCGATCAGCGCCTGCCCCGGCAGGCGGCCGGCCACCTCCGCGATGGTGCGGCCAGCCACCGGCGCGGCATCGCCCAACGCCGCCTCGACCACCTCCATGTCCCCCTCGCCGAGGAAGGACGACGCCGTGACGCGCTCCTGGTGGATGATCTTGAGCACGCTGTTGGCGAAGGCAAGCCGGGGGGTCAGGGCAAGGTCTATGCCCAGCTTCATGACCAGCGGCGCGAAGTCCGGCTGGTGCACCACAGCCACGACATGCGGCACGCCCACCTCCCGCGCGAGCACCCCCGCCATGATGTTCCGCTCGTCGTCCTCCGTGGTCGCCACAAACACGTCGAAGTTCTGGAGATGCTCCTGCTCCAGCGAGGCGCGCACCGTCGCGTCGCGGTTCACCACCTTGACGCGGTAGAACTCGCGGGCAAGCTCCTCGCAGGCCGCCGGGTTCTTCTCGAAAAGCTTCACCTCCATCTGGCGGGTGTCAAAGGCCTGGGCGACGCGGCGGCCGATCACGGTGTTCCCGAGAATCGCCACCTTCTTCGCCGGCGCGGACTCGCTGAAGAGCCGCCGGTGCGTTTCCATGGCCCCCTTCATGCCGATCAGGGTGACCTTGTCCCCGGCCTGCAGCACCGTGTCGCCGCGGACGATGCCGCTGGCCCCGCCCCGGGTGACCGTGCCCACCAGCAGGCCGCTGCCCGGGGGCAGGATGTCGCGCACGGCCCGGCCGGTCGCCGGGGCCTTCTCGCCCACCTGCACCTGGCAGAGCTGTATCCTTCCCCGCCCGAACTCCTCCACCCCCAGCACCCCCGGATTCTCCACAAACTGCGCAATGTCGTGGGCCGCCAGCGCGTCCGGGCTCAGCAGGTAGTCCACGTTCATGAACCCCTCGTAGAGAAAGCTGGACTCGATAAAATCCGTCGTATCCACCCGGGCCACCGCGCGGCCCGCGCCCAGGCCCTTGGCCAGCGTGGCGGCGATGAGGTTGCTCCGGTCGTCCCCCGTGCAGGCGATGAAAAGGTCCGCGTCCCCCGCGTTCAGCGACTGGAGAAGGAGCACGGAGGTGCAGTCGCCCACCACGGTGCGGGCGTCCAGGTCGAAATCAATCTCTTCCCGGCGCTGCGGGTTCCGGTCAAGCAGCGTGACATCCCGGCCCTCCGCGCAGAGAAGGCGCGCAAGGTGGAATCCCACACGTCCGCCACCGGCGATAAAGATGTTCATGAGACCTCCAGTGACCCCCTGGGAGCGGTTCAACGGGTAAAAGCATGAACCACCCCCGGCCCCTTTCTCAAGAAATACCCCCCTAAAACGCGCCGACACGGACCAGGCCGCCCACCCTACTCGGCCTTGAAATCCGAGTGCCGCCGGGCGGTGGCCGCCCCGTTGCGCAGGTCGTCCGGTGTCAGCACCACGGGGGTCCAGACGGGTTTTCCGTCCACATCCATCAGGTTCAGCTCCACCGACGGAACGGCCCCCGTCATGTCGAACACCATCATGCCGGCGTTGTCCCCCTCGTGGGGGGTGCGCACGCGCAGTTCCGGAAAACGCTTCCTCCAGCCCGTGTTCGCCTTTTGGGCCAGCGGGGAGCTCACGAGGTCGTACAGGTCATAGCCGCCCTGGTCCGAACGGGGAATGGCATTGAACTCGCCGACATGCGTGTCCCCGGAAATCAGGACAACCCCCGTGATTTCCTCGTCGCGGATGAAGTCAAACAGGCGGTCCCGCTCGTTGAGGAAGGCGGCCCAGGAATCGCCGCCGGCGCCCTTGGCGCAGGTCCAGCCACTCCCGGAGACGAGCACCTTGAACGGCGAAGTGCTGGCCTTCAACTCCCGCTGGAGCCACGCGAGCTGTCCTGCTCCCAGGAAGGTCTTCTCCGGCGTGTCCGGGTCCGTGTTCGGATCGCGGTGGTAGCGGCAGTCGAGAAAGAAGAAGTCCACGCCCCCGTAGGCGTAACGAAAAAACACCCCCGGCGTGTCGGGCAGCCCGTAGGACGGGTTGGCCCAATACTGCCTGAAGATGCCCAGAGAAGCCTCCTTCACGGGGTTTGTGCGGTCGTGGTCGTTCAGGCCGAAATCATGGTCATCCCACACCGCCAACTGGGGCACCATCGTGATGAACCCCTGCAACGACGCCACCGCCCGCTGCCGCCGGTATTCCTCGGCCAGGGCCTGCGGGTCCAGGGTGTCCCCGTAAACGTTGTCTCCAATCCAGAAGAAAAGGTCCGGCCCCGCAGCCTTCAGCGAATCCCAGATCGGCTGCACACGGTCCCGCTGAACCCGCGGGCACGACCCAAAGGCCACGGAAAACTTCGCCGGCCCCGCCGGGGCGGTCTTCGTCTGAAAGATGTCCAAATAGGGATCCGGCTTCCCGTTCACCAGAATCCGGTAGAAATACGGCGTGGCAGGGGAGAGGCCGTCCACCCGCAGCACGGCCGTGCAGTCATCCCCGGCCCGCGAGGGACGAACGGGGGGAGAGGCGACCGCCTGCCGGAAATGTTTCGTGGAGCTCACTTCCAGCACGGCTTCATATTCCCCCGACAACCGCACCCAGACGGACACTGCCTCCGGGGCGGGAACCCCTACCATGGGCCCCTCCATGACTCTGGGAGAGCCCGTCTCGCTGCGGTCGGCTCCCGCACCCCCGCAGAGCGTTCCGGCAACCAGCAGCGCCCCGGCAAGCATCCTCATCCACTGGACCATTCTGTCTTCTCCTTCTTCCGGGGGTTACCTAGTCGCAACCCCGCCCGGGTTTCTTCGCCTGACACGCGTTCTGTATAATACAGAACGCTTTGTCGCTTTGAAAACCCGTCTGCGGGAGCGCACTCCCGCATTTCTTCTGCGAATCAGCGCATTTTCAGTATTCGCAGTATGGAGCCTCTGGATCATGTCGAAAAACGTTGGCAGCCCTGGTGACACAGAATCCCAAGACGTCACCCGGAAACCCTTCCCCCAGTCCCGGAAGATCCATGTGGAGGGGAGCCATCCGTCCATCCGCGTGGCCATGCGGGAGGTGGATCTGGCCCCAACCCGTTCCCAAACCGGGGAAATCCTCACGGACAATCCGCCGGTGCGGCTGTATGACACGTCTGGCCCCTACACCGACCCCGCAGCGGAAATTGACTTGGAGAAAGGGCTTTCTCCCCTGCGCCGCCCCTGGATCGAAGAGCGTGCGGACACGGAGACGGCCGGAAAGGCCGCCGCTGCCGAAAGTTCCCGCAATGCGGCCGCCTTTCCCCGGCAGCTCACCCCAATCCGCGCCCGGACCGGGGCGCGCATCACCCAGATGGATTACGCCCGAAGGGGTATCGTCACCCCCGAGATGGAATACGCCGCCCTGCGGGAGGATCTGCTCCCCCCCTCCGCAGAGGAACACCCCGGCCGGATCACCCCGGAAGTGGTCCGCGAGGAAATCGCCGCCGGACGGGCCGTGCTCCCGGCCAACATCAACCATCCCGAGCTGGAGCCGATGGTCATCGGCAACCGGTTTCTGACAAAAATCAACGCAAACATCGGAAACTCCGCCCTGCGCAGTTCTGTCGCCGAAGAGGTGGAGAAGATGGTCTGGGCCATCCGCTGGGGTTCGGATACCGTCATGGACCTCAGCACGGGAAAGGACATCCACGAAACCCGGGAGTGGATCCTGCGCAACAGCCCCGTCCCCATCGGCACTGTGCCCATCTACCAGGCCCTGGAAAAGGCCGAAAGCGGGCCGGAGTCCCTCACGTGGGAGTTGTACCGCGACACCCTGATTGAGCAGGCGGAGCAGGGGGTGGACTATTTCACCATCCATTCCTGCGTCCTGAAGGAATTCATCCCCTGGGCGGCCGGCCGCACCACGGGAATTGTCAGCCGGGGCGGGTCCATCATGGCCAAGTGGTGCATGGCCCACAACGAGGAGAACTTTCTCTTCACCCATTGGGACGACATCTGTGACATCCTGGCCGCCTATGACGTCACCGTTTCCATCGGGGACGGCCTGCGCTCGGGGTCCATGCGGGACGCCAACGACCGGGCGCAGTTCGCAGAACTGCGGGTGCAGGGGGACCTCACGCGCCGCGCCTGGGAGCGGGGGGTGCAGGTGATCAACGAGGGGCCGGGCCACATTCCCATGCACCTCATCCGGGAAAACACGGACCGCCAGGCCGAATGGTGCGGCGGCGCCCCGTTCTACACCCTCGGCCCGCTGGTCACCGACATCGCCCCGGGTTACGACCACATCACCTCCGCCATCGGGGGTGCCCTGATCGGATGGTACGGCACGGCCATGCTGTGCTACGTCACGCCGAAGGAGCACATCGGCCTGCCCGACCGGGACGATGTGCGCGAGGGCGTGGTGACCTTCAAACTCGCCGCCCACGCCGTGGACCTCGCCCGGGGGTTCCCGGGTGCCCAAATCCGCGACGATGCCCTGAGCAAGGCCCGCTTCGAGTTCCGCTGGCGCGACCAGTTCGCCCTCTCCCTGGACCCCGAAAAGGCCTTTGAGATGCACGCGCGGTCCTTTCCCGAGGCAAACAAGGGCGGCGTCCATTTCTGCTCCATGTGCGGCCCCAAGTTCTGCGCCATGGAAATCTCGCGGAACCTGTGCGCATACGCAAAGGACGGCGCGGGAACCGCAGGGAAAGACGACGCGTGAAGTTCGGCGCCCATGACATCCCCGTGCCCCTCTGTCTGGCGCCCATGGAGGATGTGTCCGACCCGCCCTTCCGGCGCCTGTGCCGGGAAATGGGCGCGGACGTTGTCTACACGGAGTTCGCCCACTGCGAGGCCGTTGTCCGTGAGATTCCCTCGCAATGCCGCAAACTCCTGGTGTCGGACGATGAGCGCCCCATCGGCATCCAGTTGTACGGAAGCACCGAAGGGGTCATGGCCGCCGCCGCCGCGCGCGCCGAGGCCGAAGACCCGGACTTCATTGATGTAAACTGCGGCTGCTGGGTCAAGAAGATCGCCAACCGGGGCGACGGCGCGGGACTCCTGCGCGACCTGCCCAAGATGGGGCGCGTGGTCGCCGCCGTCATGCGGGGCACCCGCCTGCCTGTCACCGTAAAAACCCGGCTGGGATGGGACCACGACAGCATTGTCATCCTGGAGGCGGCGCGCATGCTCGAAGACCTGGGGGTCCGGGCGCTGACCGTCCACTGCCGGACCCGGTGCCAGGGCTACACCGGCCGCGCCGACTGGTCCTGGATCGGCCGGATCCGCGAGGTCTCCGCCATCCCCCTGATCGCCAACGGGGACATCACCACGCCCGCCGACCTCCGGACCTGTCTGGACCTGGGCGCCGACGGCGTCATGATCGGACGGGGGGCCATCCACCGCCCCTGGGTGTTCCGGCATCTGCGCCACTGGCTGGAGACGGGGGAGGAGCTTCCCGAACCCCCGCTTCGGGAGCGCGTCGCCCTGACCGCGCGGCACCTCGTGGAGCACGTCGCCTACCACGGCGCCCCGCGCGGCGTCTTTTCCTTCCGCAAGCACTACGCAGGCTATCTGAAGGGCGCGCCCCACATCGCCCTGCTGCGGCGGGAACTGGTCCAGCTGACGGAGGTGGGGGAGATTCTCGCACGGCTCGCCGCCTACGCCGCGGAACTTCCGCAGGACGGGGAATAGTCCCGTCCGCATCTGATACCATTTCCGCAGGATCCAACCATGAGGGACAGGCCATGTATAAGGTGCTCAAGGAAACGGTCTACGAAATGAACCGCGCCCTCGTCGAGGAGGGCCTCGTGCTGGAAACCTGGGGAAATGCCAGCGCGGCGGACCGGTCGGAGCGGGTAATCGCCATCAAGCCGAGCGGGGTGCAGTATGACGACCTCACCGCCGACACCATCGTGGTGGTGGACTTCGAGGGGAAGCTTGTCGCGGGGGATCTGTCCCCCTCGGTGGACACGCCGGCCCATCTGGCCCTCTACCGGGCCTTTCACGGCGTCAACGCCGTCATCCACACCCACTCCCACTACGCCACCGCCTTTGCCCAGGCGCGCCGGCCCATTCCCTGCCTCGGCACCACCCACGCCGACTACTTCCACGGCGAGATTCCCGTCGTCGCCGCGCCCTCGCAGGAGGAGATTCTGGATAACTACGAGCACCACATGGGCGGCCGCATTGTCCGCCATTTCTCGGGCAGGGACCCTCTGGCCTGTCCGGCGGCGCTGACGGCGGGCCACGCCCCCTTCGTCTGGGGGCAATCTCCGGCGGAAGCCCTGGAGAATGCCGTCGTGCTGGAGGAGGTCGCCCGGATGGCGGCGCACACCCTGGCCGTCAACCCGGCCGCTGCGCCCCTGGAGGACTACCTCCTCAACAAGCATTTCTTCCGCAAGCACGGGAAGGACGCCTATTACGGTCAACGGTGACGCGCGGCGCGGCGCGGTTGCATCGCCCCGGCCGGGGTTGGTAAAGTGGCCGTTCGGGATGGCCGCAGACGCGGGCTTCACGCCCCGGCGGCCCCCGTTTCCACGGTTTCATAGAACGGCAAGGGAGAAATCATGCATCCTGAAATGAGAACCCTGGACATCGTGGTGCTGGTCGTGTATTTCCTGGCCATGGCGTCCATGGGGCCCTACTTCGCGCGGCGGAACAAGAACACGGAGAATTACTTCGTCGGCGGACGGTCGTACCCCGGGTGGCTGATCGGTCTGTCCATGTTCGCCACGTCCATCAGCTCCATCACCTTTGTGGCGTACCCCGCCGACGCCTACAAGACCGCCTACCTGCGGTTTCTGCTCTGCCTGACGCTCCCGCTGGGCATTTTCATCGCGTCCAAGGTGTTCCTGCCCTTCTACCGCCGCGCCCAGGTCACCTCCGCCTTTGAGTATCTGGAGGTGCGCTTCGGGGCGGGCACCCGCGCGTATGCGGCCACCGCCTTCATTGTCGCGCAGATCACCCGCCTGGGCCTGATCCTCTATCTTGTCTCCGTGCTGGTGCAGGAGATGACGGGGCTCAGCGCGGAGTACAGCATCCTCATCGGCGGCGTGATCACCTCGTTCTACACCATCACGGGCGGCATTGAGGCGGTCATCTGGACCGACTTCTTCCAGTCCTTCCTGCTGTGGTTCGGCGGTCTGGCCATCCTGATCCTGGTCGTCATGGGGGTGCCCGGGGGGCTCTCGGAAGTCATCTCCGTCGCCTGGCAGGACGGCAAATTCATGCTCGGCGACCTGAACACTGCCACGGGAAAACTGGAACCCGCGGGATGGGGTTTCAGCCTCACTGACAAGACCGTGATAATGATCATCCTGGTCGGCCTCACCAACTGGCTCACGGAGTACAGCAGCAACCAGAACGTCATCCAAAAATACGTCGCCACCAAGAACCCCCAGGAGGCCACCAAGGCCATCTGGATATGCTGCCTGTGCAGCGTGCCCACCTGGGCCTTCTTCATGTTCATCGGCACGGCCCTCTACGTGTATTTCAAGGTCAACCCCGATCCGAAGGCCCTGGCCATGCTCACCGGGGCCGACGGCGCCCGCGCCGACTCCATCATCCCCTACTTCGTGATTCAGAAGATGCCCGTGGGGCTCTCCGGACTCGTGGTCGCGGGCGTCCTCGCCGCCGCCATGTCCTCCCTCTCCTCCAGCATCAACGCCATCTCCGCCGTGAGCGTCGTGGACATCTACAAGCGCCACTTTGCAAAAGGCAAGTCGGAGCGGCACTACATGAACGCCGCGCGCCTGATCTCGCTCGCGGCCTCCGTCGCCATGCTGGGCTTCGCCTACGCGTTGCTCTTCGTCACCGAGCGCACCCTCCAGGACACGGCCACCAAGCTGGCCGCCATCTTCGCCGGAGGCCTGATGGGCCTCTACTGCTTCGGATTCCTCACCAAGTGGGGCGACGGGCGCGCCGTCTTCGTGGGCATCCTCTTCACCGTGGTGTTCAGCGCGTGGCTGGCCCTCGTTGAACTCAAGGTCATCACCCCGTTTGTCCCCTTTGAGACCTATTACGGGGGACTGGTCGGCAACGTGATCATGTTCCTCCTGGGCTGCTTCTTTGGCGGGCTTGTCTTCCGGCCCAAACGGGACCTCACCAACCTCACGGTCTGGACCCAGACCGAGGAATGGAAGGCCCTGGACCACTAACCGCGCGGTGTGCAGATGGCCGATGAAACCACCGATCTCCCGGACCGCCGATACTCCATCGGCGAGGTGAGCAAACTCACCGGGGTGCCGGACTACGTTCTGCGCCAGTGGGAAACCCACATCACGCAGCTGCGGCCCGGACGCACCCGGTCCAACCGCAGGTTCTACAGCGCAAAACACATTGAGATTGTGCGCCGCGTCAAGACCTTTGTCCGCCACGAGGGCATGACCCTGGAGGGCGCCCGGCAGCGGCTCACCGCGGAAATCCGCGGGGGGAGCGCGCTGCGCACGCCCCGCGAGGCCCTCCTCCTGGCGCAGAAGATCGTGGAGGAGGCGCGGACCATCCTCAACCTCCTCGGCCCCGAAGCTCCGCCGGTTTCCACCCCGCCCCCCCCCGCGCCCCCGGACAACATCCAGATCTTCCGCAGAGAAGACCGGTAGCCCTCCGCTCCGCCCCCGGCATCAGCTTTTTTCTTGGTTTTCTCCGTTGTATAATGTCCGCGGTGTGTGTCGGGCTGTCCTCACTCCCAACCGCAGACGAGATCGCTTATGAATAAGCTGCCTGATTCGCTGAGGGCCCTGTTGAGGGCGGTTGTCCGCAGCGCCGATCTGTCAGACGAGTGCGGCGACAACCTCTCCCTCCCGGAACTGGAGCGCATCTCCGGCCGGCTCTTGGAAGCCCTGCAGGCGCGGCAGGAGGAACACCAGCTTTTCCGCGACCTTTTTGACCGGGCCCCCGTGGGCTACGTACTGGTGGATGATGCGGGTGCCATTCTGCGCGGCAACGAGGGGTTCGCCTCCCTTCTGGGCGTCGCGCAGGCCACGCTGCCGGGACGCGCCTTCTGCGCCCTTTTTCAGGAAGAGGATCAGGAAAGACTGGGGGAGGCGATGGTCTCCCAGACCCATGCATGGTCCCCCGCCGCCTTCGAGGCGCGGTTGCGCACAGGATCGGGGGGGACCATGCGGGCCGCCGTGACCGCGCGGCGCATTTCTCCCGGCGTCACCGGCGTCGCTGTTTCGGAAACCGGGGGGAGAGACCTGGTCGAGTCGGTCCTCCGCTCCCAGCAACGGGAGCTGGAGGCCATCTATGACAACGTTCCGCTCATGATCTGCCTGCTCGATGCCGAACAGCGCGTGCGCTATGGGAACCCGGCCTTCCGCGCCTTCCTGTCTCTGTCCCTGCACGACCTCTCCGCACGCCGCATGGGCGACCTGCTTGCATCCCCCTCCCGGGGGGCGGATCCCCGCGCGGGGAAAGATCCGGGGGCCGACATCGCCTCCATCTCCGCGGAAACGATCAGGGACGGCGTGGGGCGGAGCGCGCGGACAGTTTGTGAACTGCCCGCAGGGGAGGGCGACAGCCGTCCGGTCATTCTTTCCGTGCAGACCGCGCGCGTGCACCTTTATGAGCAGCCCTTCGCGCTGCTCTTTTTGGAGGACATCACGGACCGGGAGCTGGCGGAGACCGCCCTGCGGGACTCCGGGGCGCTATACACCTCCCTGGTGGAGAACCTTCCGCAGTACATCATCCGGAAAGACCTGGAAGGGCGCATGACCTTCGCCAACCGCCGATACTGCGAGCTGCGGGGTTGCGCCCTTAAGGACCTGCTGGGCAAGTCCGACTTCGATTTCTTCCCCCCCGCGCTTGCGGAGAAATACCGGAAGGACGACCTGTATGTGATCGCCACGGGATCCTCCCTCGACGAGGTGGAAAAGCATGCGGCCCCCGGAAGCCCCGAAATGTTCATGCAGGTGATGAAAACCCCCGTGCGGGACGCCCGGGGCGGCATCACCGGCGTGCAGGGCATTTTCTGGGACATCACAGACCGGGTCACTGCGGACCGCGCGCTGGCCCAGAGCGAGGAGCGCCTCCGCCTCGCGCTGGAGGCGACCAGTGACGGACTGTGGGACTGGGATGTGCCCTCGGAACGCGTCTACTGGAGCCCGCGCACCTACGCCATGCTCGGCTACTGCGCGGACGAGTTTCCGGTGACCTTCAGCAAGTGGCAGGACTTGGTGTTTCCGGAAGACCGCAACACCGCCGTCCAGGCGGTCACCCACACCCTGGAATCCGGCGGCGACGAGTTTTCCATGGAATTCCGGATTGCCGGAAAAGACGGCCTCCTGCATTGGATTCTGGGAAGGGGAAAGGTCGTGGCCCGCGACCGGGAGGGGGCGCCCCTCCGCATTCTGGGCACCCACACGGACATCACGGAACAGAAGACGGCGGACAGAACCCTCCGGGAAAGCGAGCTCCGTCTCAAGACCCTCATCGAGTCCATTCCCCATGTCGCCATACAGCGCTTCTCGCTGGACGGCGTGGTCGCGTACTGGAACCGGGCCAGCGAGGACATGTACGGGTATTCCGCGGAGGAGGCCGTTGGAAAAGACCTGTTCTCCCTGCTCTTCTCCGGCGGGGAGGAAATCGAGGGCGCGCGCGCAGCCCTGCGCCGGCTGGTCCAGTCCGGGGAATCCTGCTCCCACCCCGAAGAAGGGCTGGTGCGCCGGAAGGATGGGGCCATGGTTCCCATCTACTCCAACTATGTCATCATCCGCAGGAGGGAACAGGACCCGGAGGTCTTCTGCATAGACGTGAACCTGAGCGACCTGAAACGCGCCGAGAAGGCCCTGCGCGAGAGTGAGATGCGCTACCGCGCCTTTCTGGACGCCGCGCCCGACCTGGCCTTTCTCAAGGACTCCCAGTACCGCTATGTCTTCGTAAACCGGGCCAACCGGGAGTTTTTCGGAAGGGCCGAGGCGCAGATTCTTGGAAAGACCGACCACGACCTGATGCCCACGGAGGCCGCCAACGCCTCCCGCGCCTCGGACGAGGCGGTGCTGCGGGGCCGCATCCTGCAGATTTCCGAGGAGCGCGTCGGCAGCCGCGTCTACGAGGCGCGCAAGTTCCCCATCATGATCGGCGACCAGAATGAGGGAGTCGGCGGATTCATCCACGACATCACCTACCGGAAAAAACTCGAAAACGAGCGTCTGGCCCTTGAGCGGGACATGCTGCACGCCCAGAAACTGGAGAGCCTCGGTGTCATGGCCGGCGGCATCGCCCATGACTTCAACAACCTGCTCCTCGCCGTCATGGGAAACATAGACCTCGCGCTGGAGGACCTGCCCGGGGACGCGGAGGCGCGGGTCTCCCTGGAGTCCGCCGTCAAGGCCGCGCGGCGCGGCGCCGATCTCACCCGGCAGATTCTCGTCTACTCCGGAAAGACGCAGGCGCGGATCACCGAAGTGGATCTAAATGACCTTGTCCGGGAAAACGCCGGCATCCTCGCCACCATCCTGGACAAGAAGGCCGTTCTCAGCCTTGCGACCGGGGCAGCCGTGCCGCCTGTAATGGGCGACCCCGCCCAGATTCAGCAGGTGATCATGAACCTCATGACCAACGCCTCCGAGTCCCTGTGCGGCGAGTCCGGCACCGTCCGCCTGGCGACGGGACTCATGACCTGCTCCGCAGAGCAGCTGGCCGGCAACCGCACGGACATCCCGCCCAGACCCGGGCGCTACGTGTGGCTGGAGGTGTCGGACACAGGATGCGGCATGGGTGAGGAAACCCTTTCCCGGCTGTTCGACCCGTTCTTCACCACCAAGTTTACCGGCCGCGGACTCGGCATGTCGGCGGTGCTGGGCATTATGAAGGCCCACCAGGGCGCCATCTTTGTCGAAAGCGCCCCGGGAGGCGGAACCACCACCCGTCTGCTGTTCCCCCCGGCCGGGGACCAGGCGGCAGTCCCCTCCTCAGACGGGGCCGCAGCCGCCGCCCGCGGGTCCGGAGACCGCTTTTCCGGCACCGCGCTGGCGGTGGATGACGATGAAACGCTCCTCCAAATGGCGGAACGCATCCTGTCGCGGCTTGGGTTTGACGTGATCACCGCCCGCAACGGGCTCGAAGCCCTGGACCTCCTCCGAAAACATCTGGAAGAGGTCCGCGTGGTGCTGCTGGACGTGACCATGCCCGTCATGGACGGCCCGACGGCCCTCGCGGAAATCCGCGTCCTGGCCCCGCACCTTCCGGTGATCCTGTCGAGCGGATACGATGAAGGCAACGCATCGAAAGGGGAGGGGGCCGACTCCGGACCGGGCGGGTTCCTCCAGAAACCCTACCGGATGGAGACGCTCCGGGCGGAACTGGCGAAAATCCTGGGCGCCTCCCCCAAGCCGTGAAGGAGGGCGGGGGGCACAGCGGCGCGCCTATCCCTCCCGGGACAGGACGGCGTCCCATCCCTCCGGCAGCACATCACGGTTCTCCATCCTGATCCGGCGCGTGTCGTGACCCGCATGGTCAATATGCACCTCCACCCGGCGTTCGGGGAGCATGACGTCCGCCCGCTCGGCCCACTCGACCACGCACACCCCCTCGGGCTCGAAGAGCTCCTCAACCCCCAGATCGGCAAGTTCCTCACACCCCGACAGGCGGTAAAGATCGAGATGGTAGAGAATCCTCTCCCGGCCATAGCGGTTCACCAGGGTGAAGGTGGGGCTGTGCACCGAAGTGCCCCCGCCAAAGAGCCGGGACATGCCCCGCACGAGGCAGGTCTTGCCGGCGGCGAGGTCGCCGAAAAGGGCCACCACCGCCCCGTCGGGGAGAAGCTCCGCCAACCGCCCGCCAAGCCGCTCGGTTTCCTCCGGAGAGTGCGTGGTCAGGTCAAGAGACACTGCCTGCCTCCGCGGGCAGCCGCCCGTACAGGGCGGCGTACTCACCGGCGGAACGCTCCCAGGAGAAGTCGCATGCCATGCCCGCCTGCCGGACGCGTTCGAGGCCGGTCTTGTCGTTCCACAGCGCCACCGCGCGGTCCATGGCCCGTCCCACCGCCCCGGCCGTCTGCGGAATGAAGCAAACCCCCGTCGCGGTTCGGTCCGCAAGGGTGCGGGCGTTCAGCGGGACAACCGTGTCATACAGGCCGCCCGTTCTGCGGACCACGGGCACCGTGCCGTACGCCAGCGCGTACATCTGCGTCAGTCCGCACGGCTCGTAGCGGGACGGCATCAGCAGGAAATCGCTCCCCGCGATGATCTTGTGGGAGAGGGCGGCATCATACCCGAGACGGACGGCGAAGGCCTCGGAAAAGCGCTCCGCCATTTCCCGCACCCGCGCCTCCAGTTCCGGATCCCCCGCCCCCAGCAGCACGCACTGCGCCCCCTCCTCCAGACGGCGCGGCAGCGCGTCCAGCAGCAGGTCCACGCCCTTCTGCCAATAAAGACGGCTGACCATCCCGAACAGGGGCGTGTCCAGGATGGGAAGCCCAAAGGCCTGCTGGATGTCCGCCTTGCAGGTCTGTTTCCCCCCGGGGCGTTCCCGGGAAAACACCGCCGCAAGATGGGTGTCTCGCTCGGGACTCCAGAGGGCGGCGTCCACGCCGTTCAGAATGCCGGTGAGCCCCTCCGACCGCGCGGCCAGTTCATCGTGCAGCCCCGCGCCGTAGTCCAGCGTCTGAATCTCGCGGGCGTAGCGGGGGCTTACCGTCGTCAGGGCGTCGGCCAGCCGAACCGCCCCCTTCATGAGGTTCATGTCCCCCTCGTACCGCAGACAGAAATCGGTGAACAGGTCCGCCGGGATGCCCGTAGACGCGAAACGCTCCGCAGGGTAACGCCCCTGGAAGGCCAGGTTGTGGATGGTGAACACCACCGGCACCCCGCCCCAGAAAGGGTCTTGCAGAAACCGGCTCCGGAGAAAGACGGCCATGGGCGCGGCGTGCCAGTCATGGCAGTGCACCACGTCCGGACGCCACCCGTCCCGGGGAAGGGCGTCAAGCAGGGCGAGGGCAAGAAAACAGAAGCGCTCGGCATTGTCCGGGTATTCATGCGCCCCGGTCCCGTAGACGCCCCCCCTCCCGAAGTACCCCTCGTGCTCCACCAGATACAGCGGCACGCCGCTTTCCGGCAGCGAGGACACCCGCAGCGCGCCCTGGGCCCGGCGATCGCCAAAATCCGCCGTGCAGACCGTTCCAACCTCCCCGCGCGCCGCCTCCGGTATCTGCCGATAGCAGGGCAGGGCCATCCGCACGTCGTGTCCGCGCTCCCGCAGTGACGCCGAAAGGGCCTGGGCCACTTCGGCCAGGCCCCCCGTGCTGACCAGGGGGGACACTTCCGACACAACGAAAAGTATCTTCAGTTTCTTCTTCAAAGGGGTTCTCTTTTTCATGTCTGGGTTTCTCAGGCGTCCGGAACGGGGGACACGGTGAACGGGTCGGCGCCTGACAGGACGGTAACCGGAAGCGCCGGAAAGGCCGCGCCGATCCTGCGGGCAATCTCCTGGAGCACCGGCACCTCCGTCGCATGGTGGCCCGCATCCACCACGAGCAGGTTCCGGTCGCGCGCCGCCATGGCGTCATGATACCCCAGATCCCCCGTCACATAGGCGTCCACGTCCGCCGGAATCCGCGCCACCTCGCCGCCGCCGCTCCCGCCCAGCACCGCCACCCGGCGGACCCTGCCCGCCGCGTCCGGAACCACCGCCCGCGCCGCCGGGGCGTCCAGCACGCGTTTCACCCGGTCAAAGAAGGCGGCCGCCTCCTCGGGGTCCGGAAGGTTGCCCACCGTGCCCAGCCCGATCTGCGGATCGGCGCCCTCCAGCGGATAAACATCGTAGGCGGGCTCCTCGTAGGGGTGAACGGCAAACAGCGCTGAGAGCACCCCGGGAAGCAGCGCCTTGCGTACCACCACCTCAAAACGGCGCTCGGGCTCCTCGTTCACACGCCCCGCCAAACCGCTGTACGGGACGCTCTCCTCCCCGGGGAGGAAGGTGCCGATGCCGGGGCCGCTGAACGTGCAGCTGGTGTAGTCCCCGATGACGCCGCCCCCGGCGCCGCACACCGCCTCACGAATCTGCTGCAGGTGGGATTCGGGGACAAAGGTCACCAGCTTGACCCGTTTCGCCTGCTCGCAGGGGAAGAGGGGGGTGGTCCGTTCCAGCCCCAGCCGACTGGCCAGGGCCGCGTTGACCCCGTCCGGGGCCACGTCCAAGTTGGTGTGCGCGGCAAACACGGAGACGCCGCCGGCGGCCAGCTGGACCGCCAGCCGCTCGGCCGGCGCATCCATGCGCAACGCGCGCAGGGGGTCCCAGATCAGGGGATGATGCGCCACCAGAAGGTTGATGTTGCGCGTCTTGGCGATGCGGAACACCTCCGCCGTGACCGTGAGACAGACACCCACCCCCTCCACCGGCTGGTCCGGCCGCCCTGCGTGCAGGCCGATGCGGTCCCAGGACGCGGCCCACTCCGGACTCGCCCACCGGTCCATCATCCCGCACACATCCTCCACGCGAATCTGTGTCATCGCTGCGCCGTCTCCCCGGTTGATTCATCCCTGCAAAAGACCACCGCGCCGTAGCCAACCACCCGGGACGCGTCCCCGAAGGCCTCCGCGCTTGTGGCGTGCCTGGCCACCACCCCGCGAACGGCGCCCCTGCGGACGGCGCAGGCCATCGCCGCGGCCACCGCCGCGCCGCCGCACAATGCGCGCTCCATCCCGGCGGCCCGCAGCCGCGCCGGATCAAGGGACGCCACCGCCGCCAATGTTGCCCGGTCCATGGCCACCGCCTCCTCCAGGGGCAGATAATGGGACAGGTCCGTGGAGGCCACCACCACGTCCTCCTCCCCCAGAAGGTCTGCCAGCGCCCCCCCAAACACGGAATGCTCCGCCCCGGCCCGCCCGCCGAAAAGGACCGGGAGAACGCGCGCTCCGGGAAAGGCGGCCTGCACGAAAGGCAGCTGCGTCTCCAGGCAGTGCTCCTCCACATGGGGCTCATCCCCCGCGTCGCCAAAGCGGTCCCGAATCCGGGCGGCCAGCTCCGTATCCACCCCGATCCGGCCCAGCGGCGTCTCAAACGCGTCATAGGCACCCAGCGCGGGGCCCGCGAAACGATACCGGTGCGAGCACCCCAGCAACACCACCCGCCCCGGCTTCCGGTGACGGAGGGCGGCGAAGCACACCCCGGCGGTCGGGCCGGAATAGACATAGCCCGCGTGGGGAGAGACCCCCACGCCCACATCGGAAAGGGATTCCCCCGCGCCCCCCTCGAGATACCGTCCCACCTCCTCCGCCAGCACGGAGGGGTCGTCCGTGTAGAATGTGCCGGCAACGGCCGCCCTGCGTGTGCGCATCTGGATGGACATCCTCCCGAACCGGGCTGCGACGTGCTCAGCCCGCAGCGTTTTTCAGGGTCTCCACCGCCTCCAGATAGGAATGGTGCCTGAATATGTACGAACCGGCGACGAGCACGTTTGCGCCCGCCTCCACCACCTGCCTCGAGGTGGTCTCGTCTATGCCGCCGTCCACCTCCAGGTCCCGGTCGCCCAGCATGGCCCGCAGGTTCTCGATTTTCCGGAGCATGTCGGAAATGAAGGACTGCCCCCCAAACCCCGGGTTCACGGACATGACCAGCACCATGTCGCAGTCGTTGGCCAGATACTCCAACTCGTCCTCCGAGGTGCCCGGGTTGAGGACCAGCCCCGCCTTGCACCCGAGATCCTTGATGCGGCGCAGCAGCCGGTGCGGGTGCCGGGTCGCCTCGGCGTGGAAGGTGATGATGTCCGCCCCCGCCTCCGCAAAATCCTCCACATAGTCCTCGGGACGGTCAATCATCAGGTGGACATCCATCGGCACGGTGCAGAACCGGCGGAGCGACGCCAAAACGGGCGGCCCGAACGTGATGTTCGGGACAAAGTGCCCGTCCATGATGTCGCAGTGGATCATGTCCGCCCCCGCCTCAATGACCGTGGTGATCTCCTCGCCCAGCCGGGAGAAATCGCAGGCGAGCAGGGAAGGGGAGACCTTGATTTGTTGCGCCATGAAGAAAACACTCCTTAATTGCGTTTACAGGGACGCGGCGGTCCCCATGCGGACCGGCTCATTGCCCTGGCTCAGGCGGTAGGACGCCTCGAGTTTTCCATCCACATACACCTCCAGCACGGCCTCCTGAACATAACTGACGGGAAGCCGGATGGCCGCCCCGGCCAGATAGGTGGCCCGGGACGCGTCGTCGAAGGAGGGGGGCTTGGCCCACACGGTCTGGCGGCTCCCCGACCGGTCCACAATGTCCACCCGGATGTCGCGCCCGTACCAGTCATAGGTCATCTCGTGGCGCACAGTGGCCTGGTGCCGCTGCGAGGGGGCCTCCAGCGACCCGGAAGGCCGGAAGTCATAGGTGATCACCTGGTCCGGGTAGATCAGCGAATCCGGCGGCGGCGTCTGGGCGAGCACGACGTCGTACTGCGCGTCCGGAAGATCCACCGGGTTGGCCACCAGCGCCACGCCAAAAGGCGCCATGAGCCGCTCCACGTCGGCGATGCCCACCCCGCGCAGGTCCGGCATCAGCGCATTCGCCCGCGTGTTGCCCGCGCTGAGGAGCAGGTGCACCTCGGCCTGGCCCGCCAGCTCCCCGCCCGGCGGCGGGTCCTGGGACAGCACCGTGTCCCGCGGCACATCCGAAGGGATGCGCGCCAGGCTTCCGACGCGGAAACGCGCCTCGCCCAGCAGCCTGCGGGCCTCCTCCAGCGCCTTGCCCCGGATGTCGGGGGCGCGCAGGAAATCCTGGCCCATGCTCACCACCACGTCCACGTCGCGGCCCAGGCGGACCACACGGCCCGCGGCCGGCTTCTGGGAGATGATGTAGTACTTGGGCACCGTGGGCGACGCGACCTGCGTCTGGCGTCCCAGCCCCAGGCCCCGCTCCCCCAGCACGGCCGCCGCCTCGGTGATGGGCATGCCCGCCACCGGGGGCACGGAGGTCTGCTGGCGCGTGCCCAGGGCGTAGGTGTAGACGAACCAGCCCGACCCGGCCATCACCAGCACAAAGACCACCAGCGCCACGGACCACTGGATGGACCAGGCGATGAAGCGGAGGATGAAGAAAAAGACCCCTAGGACAGCTTCCGCAGCCGCGTCAGAAAGAACGCGTCCAAAGCCGGGTCTGACGGGTCGGTTTGGTATTGTCCCCTGGCTGTTTTCCACGGCGAAAGCGTCTCCGGACCGTCCTCGGGCGCGCAGGCGCCCTCGGAAAGCAGGGATTCAACCACTTCTGTGGTTTCCTGACGGGTGAACGTGCAAACGGAGTAGACGACGACGCCCCCATTCTTGCAGAGTCTCAAGGCTCCGCGCAACAGCGCGCGCTGCGTTTCGGCAAGCCGCAGCACACTTTCCGGCGTCGCATGCCACTTAATGTCCGGATGGCGGCGGAGGGTTCCCAGCCCCGAGCAGGGCGCGTCGAGCAGCACCCGGTCGAAACTTCCCTCCCGGAAGGGGGGATGTGTGCCGTCGGCGCAGACAATGCCCGCCGCCTCCAGCCCCAGGCGCTCGAAGTTCTCCTGAATCTGCCCCATGCGGCGCGGCTGGTTGTCTGCGGCCACGAGGAACAGGCCCTCGGGGGCGCGCTGGGCGATGTGGGTGGCCTTTCCCCCCGGCGCGGCGCACAGGTCCAGCACCCGCTCACCGGGCACCGCGTCCAGCAGGAGCGCGGGCATCTGCGACGCCGGATCCTGCAGCAGAAAACAACCGTCCTGGAAGAGGCGGGAGGCGGTGAGACCGTGGCCGTGGCCGTCCACCACCGTGAGCTCTTCGGGAAGGGGGGTGGCCTTCACCGTGGCGAACCCCGCCTTGGCCAGACGCGCGGCAACGGACTCGACGCTGCCCCGGCGGGTGTTGACCCGGAGGCACACCGGAGCCTCGCGCCCCGTGAGCGCGCAGATGTCGGCGGCCTTCTCCGGACCGAAACGCTCGATGATGTCCCGCACGATCCACCGGGGCAGGGAGTAACGCACCCGCAAATGCTCGACCAGGCTCGTCGCGGGGTCGGGGAAGGACACTTCCTCCAGGGTGGCGGGCGCCTTCCGCAGGATGGCGTTGACCATCCGCGCCAGCCCGGCATGGGACCGGTGCCGCGCCAGCTCCACCGAGGTGTGGACCATGGCGGGCCGGGTGACCTGCGAGCAGAAGAGGGACTGAAAGACCGCCATGCGCAGGATCGCATGCACCGCCGGGGGAAGCTCGTCCAGCGGCTGATGGCACAGCCCCGCGAGCACGTGGTCGCAAAGCAGGCGGTGGCGCACCGTGCCGTAGACCAGCTGGGTCATGAAACGCCGCCCCCGGTCGGCGACGGGACGCCGCCGGAGGGTCTTGTCAAGGGAGATGTCAAGGTGTATGCCCCGCGTAAACACGCGCAGGAGCACATCCACCGCCGCATCGCGCACCGGGTCAATCGGCATCGGGAATGTCCTCAAAGCGCTCCCCGGGGCGGATGGAGTGCCCGCGCAGGAAGTCAGCCATGTCCAGCGGCTTCTTGCCGGGCGCCTGAAAGCGAAGGATGGCGAGAATCCCGTCGCCCGTGGCCACACGGAGCGTGTCCGCCGCCGCTTCCACCACCGTGCCCGGCGCGGCTCCGGCCTCCCCGGACTCCGGCCGCGTGGCCAGAATCCTGCACACCTGGCCCTTGTAGAGGGTCTGCGCGGCGGGCCAGGGCACGCACGCGCGCACCCGGTTGTGAATGCGCCGGGCCGAACCGTCCCAGCGGATGTATCCGTGGTTTTTCCGGAACATTTTGCAGTAGGTCACCCGCCCGGGATCCTGCGGCGTGAAGACCGCCGTGCCGTCCAAGACCCGGTCCATTTGGTCGGGCATCATCTCGGCCGCCAGGACGGCAAGCCGCCCGGTCAGGTCCTCCGCCGTCTCCTCAGGGAGAATCACCGTGCGTTGCTGCGCGAGAAGGTCCCCCGAGTCCATCTCCAGCGTCATGCGCATGATGGTCACGCCCGTCTCCGCGTCCCCCTCCAGAACGGCGGTCTGGATGGGCGAGGGGCCCCGCCACCGGGGCAGCAGGCTGGGATGCACATTGAGCCAGCCCAGCGGGGGAATATCCAGCAGGACCTGCTTTACCAGGCGGCCGTAGGCCGCCACCACGCACATGTCCGGACGAAGGTCACGCAGTGCCAGGACAAACGACTCCGTGTTGGGCGTCTCCGGCTGGAGGACGGGGATGCCTCGCTCCTGCGCCCACACCTTGACGGGCGGGGGGGAAGGACGGCCGCTCCGGCCCTTGGGCCGGTCCGGCTGGCAGACCACCGCCGACACCCCGTGCCGGGCGTGGACCGCGTCAGCAATCGGCACGGCAAGTTCGGGGGTGCCAAAGAAAACCGTGCGCACTCAGCTGATTCCCGGGATGTCGTAGCCGCCGGTCATGTCGCGCATGCGCTGCTGCACATACTCCTGCGCCGTCTTGATGGCGGAGTTGACGGCGGCCTGCACCATGGCGGCCAACTCTTCGCAACGCTCCGGTGCGACCAGGTCCGGGCTGATAATCAGGGATTCAATCTCCATGGTGCCGTTCACCACCACCCGTACCGCCCCCCCCAGCGTTTCGCCCTCAAAACGCTTTTCGGCCAGTTCGGCCTTCATCTCCTCGATGCGCTTGCGCATGTCCAGTGCCTGCTGGAGCAGCCCGCCCATTTTCGCCAAATCGCCCAGTCCGCGAAGCATAGGTATTCCTTTCCTGTTCACAGGGGCCCTTAGTATACCACCCGTCCGCGCGCCGGGAGGCCTAGCAGCCCGTGGCAAAAGGCTGAATTGAGCGGACCATGTTGAGGTGGTTCCATGCGGGCGTTTCTGGGCGTGTCGTGTGGCGGTGTTTCCTGCGGGGGGGCATACAGGACCAAATGGTCTGTC